>NZ_BAAGIR010000044.1:0-16024 GCF_054658155.1 Alkalibacterium sp. m-11 | reverse complement strand
AATGCTTTTCTCTACCATACGTATAGTGTACCTTTAAATCCCCTCTCTTTTCAAATCAAGTGATAGTGATTAACGTTTGAGGTGATAGGCTTTCTAGCGGGTAAAACTTTATACTTTCCTATTCTATCAAAAAACAGCCCATACCACCCTTAAAGAGTGGAAATGGACTGCCACAGATTAAACAACTTTACAACTTATTAACTCAGTCTATACTTATTCTGCGTCTTCGTCTTTTGATTCACCGATAACTTCTGGTTCAGGCATATCTTCAGTTGTTTCAGTCGTTTCTTCCTCAACTGCTTCTGGAGCTGATACAGATACAACTGTCAGGCTGTCGTCAGTAAGCAGTTCAGCTTCGTCTCCAACTTTGATGTCAGATACGTGAACTGTATCGCCGATTTTCAGTTCAGATACGTCTACAACGTATTCTGAAGGAGCTTCTGCTGGAGCAATGTTGATTTCCAGTTCAGAAATTGACTGAGATACGATACCTTCTTTGATTTCTTCTGCGCCGGAAATGTGAACCGGAATAGACATAGTAACTTTCTGTCCTTTTGTGAATGCTAGAAGATCAACGTGGTATACTTCTGGTTTAAGAGCAGCATTGTCCTGATCTTTTACGAACACCTGGTATGTGTCACCTTCAACATCGATATCGAATACACCGTTGTATCCTACTTCGCGGATCGTGTTTTCGAATTCTTTACGGTTGATCAGTACTGAGATTGTCTCAACTTCTTTTCCGTAGATTGCTGCAGGGATCTTACCTTCGTTTCTCGCTTTTCTTGAAGCGGATGTTCCTGTTTCTGTACGTTTAACTGCTGATAATTTCATCTGATTTTCACCTTCCAGGATTATATTTTAAGTAACTAGCATACGTCATTACTGAACAAGCCAGAAATTAGTATAACAAAAATGTGACAGGAATGCAAAGAAAAGCGACAAGAACTTTACCTTTACAGTCTTTTTCGCTTCTCTCTGCCAGCACATCACATCGTTTCTACTCCAAAAAGTCTTTCAGCTGTTTTGAACGACTCGGGTGGCGCAGTTTTCTCAAAGCTTTAGCTTCGATCTGACGGATACGTTCTCTCGTTACGCCAAAGACTTTACCAACATCTTCCAAAGTACGCTGACGTCCGTCGTCTAGACCGAAACGCAGACGCAGCACGTTTTCTTCACGGTCAGTCAGTGTGTCGAGCACATCTTCCAGCTCACTCTTCAAGAGTTCATAAGCTGCATTGTCAGCCGGACTGGTTGCATCATTATCTTCAATGAAATCGCCCAGATGTGAATCATCTTCCTCACCGATCGGCGTTTCCAGAGAGACTGGCTCCTGTGAAATTTTTAGAATGTCGCGTACTTTTTCAGTAGGCAAGTCCATTTCAGCACCGATTTCTTCTGGTGTCGGTTCTCTTCCAAGGTCCTGCAGCAGCTGACGCTGGATACGAACTAGCTTATTGATGGTTTCGACCATATGAACCGGAATACGGATCGTACGAGCCTGGTCGGCAATTGCACGAGTGATAGCCTGACGAATCCACCATGTCGCGTACGTAGAGAATTTGAATCCTTTTTCATAGTCAAACTTCTCTACAGCCTTCATAAGTCCCATGTTCCCTTCCTGAATCAGGTCAAGGAAACTCATGCCTCTACCAACATAACGTTTAGCAATAGATACAACCAGTCTCAAGTTGGCCTCAGCCAGTTCCTGCTTGGCGATCGTGTCACCTTCTTCGATACGTTTGGCCAGTGCAATCTCTTCTTTGGCACTAAGCAGGTCTACGCGCCCGATTTCTTTCAGGTACATGCGGACAGGGTCATTTATTTTAACTCCAGGAGGGGCAATCATTTCTTCTTTTTTAGCTTCTTCAGCCGCATCTTCTTCTTTATTCAGCTGCTTAGCCAGTGGGTTCCCATCTTCATCGACGACGCCGATTCCTTCATCTTCAAACTTCTGGATCAGATCTTCCATCTGTTCTTTTTCAAGTTCAAAAGGTTCCGCAAGCTTGTCCGTCAATTCGACGTAAGACACTGTCTGCTCCTTTTTCTTCTTGATTTCCTTGATAAACTGGACAACCGCAAGTTCATACTTTTCTTCAGGCTGTTGGGTAGATTTTTTATTAGATTTTGCCATATACTGACATGCCTCCTGATTAATCGTTAATTACTTTTCATTTGTTTAATTATATTTATGATTTCAAAACTTAGTGCTTGCTGCTTTTGTTTATCTCCGTTTCTTTCAGCCAGTTTTAGTTCTTCTTTTTTTGACTGAAGTCTGGTTTCAAGTGGCTGCCTGTCACAAATCACAGACAAGTAGTCCTCAATTTCACCACGAGCTATTTCTTCACTCAGAGATATCCAGGCAATTTCTGATGCCTTGCTTTTCAGACGTTCATCTGGAAGGAAGTCAAGAAACGACTGCAGAGACGTGTCTTCATGAGTATGATGAAACTCATCATACATCAGATAGAGCACCTGATGATCCTGATCTGAAAATGACAGCTCTTTATCCTGACTATTCAGGATCGTCCAAGTTTCATCCAGAGTAAACAGACGATGGAGAAGATTTTTTTCGGCCCGGGTCAGCGCTGTTTCTTTCGGCTGGTTCCGGTGAAACACTATAGACTGGACCGGCTCCGGTGAAGTGTCCTGTCTTGCTTCTTTACGCTTTTCAGCCCGACGCTCGTTCTGCTGTTCGATCACAAAGATGTGCATCTGTTCCTTCAGTGTCTCTAGAGACAGATCGAATTCCTCCTGAAGCTGTTTAAGATAAAGTTCGCGTTCAATTGCAGAGGTCACTCGAGCCAGTTCTTTCAGCACAATTTCAATATACTTCAGACGTTCACTTTCATTTTTCAAATTGAGACCTTTGCGGTGGTAAGCCATAAGGAAACTCATCAGAGTGTCTCGGCCATGTTTCAGAAAATCCTGAAAAGCTTCTATTCCTTTGGTCTGAATATAATCATCCGGATCCAGTTTCTCAGGAAAGGTCGCTATCTCCATGGTAAAATGTGTATCCTTGCTGATGAAATCTGTCGCCCGCTTAGTTGCTTCAAGTCCGGCATCATCCCCATCATAAGCAATGACCACATGATCGGTCACTTTATCAAGTTGGGAGATCTGTTCTTCTGTCAGACTTGTTCCCATCGACGCGATCCCGTTTTTGACTCCAGCCTGCCAGGCTGATATGACATCCATAAACCCTTCAAAAAGAATGACTTCATTTTCGCGGCGGATCGATGCACGGGCTTTATCGTAATTGAACAGCACCCGTCGTTTATTGAACAGATCTGTTTCCGGGCTGTTCATATATTTGGCAGTCCGGTAATTGCCGGACTGCTCCATAAAGGCACGACCAGAAAATGCGACCGTCTGCCCTTTTGCATTATTTATTGGGAACAGAATCCGGTTGGAAAAGCGGTCAAGAAAAACATCATCCTCCCGGTCAGAAAACAGACCGGATTTTTTCAACAGCTCCGGATCGTTCAATCCTTCATTATCGAGATATAGTTTCAGTGCTTCTCTTTTAGGAGGAGAAAACCCGATTTTAAAGGTCTCGATGCTCTCCTTAGTCATTCCTCTATCAAGAAGGTAACGGTAAGCTTCTTCACCCGTCTGCGTATTAACGAGCAGGTGATGATAAAAATACTCCGCTTTTTCGTAGACAGCCAGTAACTTTGCCTGCATCGAATCCGGATCTGGAGCTGACTCCCTTGCTCGGTCAATCAGAGTGAAATCGATCGGCACATCAGCCAGCTCAGCAGTTTTCCCTACCGCTTCAACAAAAGACAAGCCTTCCATTTCCTGGAGGAAGCTGAAGACATTCCCGCCTCTTCCACAGCTGAAGCAATGATAGATCTGCTTCTTCTCACTGACAGAAAATGAAGGCGTCTTGTCATCGTGGAACGGACAGGATGCAAAATAGTTCTGACCTGACTTCCTTAACTGCAGATACTGGGAAATAATCTGAACAATATCAGTCTTCTCCCGGATCGACTGAATGGTTTCTTCTGGAATCCTGCTCACTAGCCATCCCCCTTCGACAAAAAAGTCTTTTAATGGATAGACACACTACCCCTATAATAATCAAACATAAGTATACCAAAACAAAGTGAAATTGTAAATGTAAGCACGTTGTAAAAGGAAAAACTAATCGTTTCCAATTCTAAATCGTCAAGTAGAGATACAAAATAAAAATTTCTATTGTCACAAACAAGATAGTATCTCCAGCATTGAAGGTTACGTTCATATATGGCACTAAAGTACATCCTAAGGCCTGATAATGCAATTTACATACGATTACAGTGTGTGGACTGCACCCATTTCCAGTAGAGTATAGTTTAAATCAGATCTTCTCCACTAAAATGCATTCTACCTTAATTAAAATTAAGTTCGGGACTTACTCGATCATTGTACTCTAATCCATAAACTATCGCCTAACCACCTTATTTCAGTATCAGAAGATCTGTAATATTAGAGACAAAAAATGATCATCGAATAAAATCTGTAAACAGATCCTCCAACGATCATTAACTGTTATATAATCATCTGTATCAGCTGACTTTTACAGCAATCTGATTCATTCGTTTACCAAAACTCTTCCATACAATTTGGGCGATAAAGAAATCAACCATACTATGAATGACGGTACCTACTCCGACAAGCAGAAATACTGCATAGAAAAAGCCGTCCTGGTAGGTTCCGCCCGGTGCAAGACCAAAGAAGAACACGGAAACAACAAGGACTTCAGCCAGAGCATGTACTAGAGCGATCCAGAAAGAGAAGAACACGCTTTTGACCGGAGAACTTAAAAGCTCTTCTCTTTTCCCGCGAAGATACAGCGCTCCGACCAGTGCGAATACAACATGACTCATGGCACGCATCGTAATAACTATTGGGAAACCTGCCAGTAAAAAGCCGACAGCCGAACCTAATGACACGGCTACTGCAATTGCTGGTGACAAGAACATGGCAAAGAAAATCGGAACGTGACTGGCTAAGGTAAAGGACGCCGGTTCGATTAGAACTCTAATAGGCATGACCATCGGAATGGCAATAGCTATCGCGGTCAGTAAAGCAGTTACGGTCAGTCTTAATGTATTTGTCTTTCTAATGATAAACATCTCCTAATATTAGTATGTATACAGGTGTCATGACACCTGTTAAGTATACCAATTCAAGAGATATTGTCAATACACTTACTGGTAAAGAAAGCCTTTATTTTCTAAAACTTTCTTTATTTTTTGTAATCGGTCCTCGTTTTTAGCTTTAATCGTGTGTATATGGAGGCCTTCTGTCAGACTGCTCAGCAATGCTGATGGATTGTCCTGGACTTTTGATATGAATTCATCTGCCTCGAGTCTGCTGGAAATATTCAGATCCCCCTTCAGCAAGCCATATATCGGATGTTCCACAGTCACATCGATTACTTCTCCGCCAAGATCGACTATAGCATAAAGTTCCTCTTTCGTATCGTCAGGAGAATGCTGGCATACTACTGCCTCACTGACCCCCTCATCGATCTGACTGCGCATAATATAACCTTTAGGGGTAGAAACGATTCCAGCACCGGCAGCTCTAAGAAGAGCAATATCACCAACTATGACCTGACGACTGACATTAAATTTCGAGGCGAGTGTGCGGGCTACGACAGCTTCCTCTGACTGTTCCAGGTAGTCTCTGATTACTCGTCTTCTTTCATCGGCTTCCATAACATTCACTCCCAATCATGGCTTTTTAAGAAAATTGTGCATCATATAAGGCTTTGTATGCCCCTTCCTGAGCAATCAGCTCATCGTGGCTTCCTTGTTCTTCAATGCCTTTTGATGTAACTACTACTATTCTATCAGCATTCTTGATGGTAGCCAAACGGTGGGCGATGATCAGAGTCGTTCGACCTTTTGATAAGGAATCCAAAGCTTCCTGAATAGCCTGTTCCGTTTCGGTATCCAGTGCAGACGTTGCTTCGTCCAGGATCAGAATCGGAGGGTTCTTCAGAAACATACGGGCAATAGAAAGCCGCTGCTTCTGTCCCCCAGAAAGTTTAACTCCCCTCTCTCCGATGACTGTCTCCAGTCCTCTAGGAAGCTGCTCCACTACATCAACCAGATTCGCCATTCTGACGGCATTATACACCTCTTCATCTGTAGCATCCAGTTTACCATATAGAATGTTCTCCTTGATTGTTCCAGGGAAAAGGAAGACATCCTGCTGAACGACGCCGATCTGTTCTCTCAGTGAATTCAAAGTGATACCTTTTATCGAATAACCATCGATAGTTATCGTTCCGCTGTCAATGTCATAAAAACGTGGAAGCAGATTACAGATAGTGGTTTTACCTGCACCACTCGGACCAACAAATGCAATGGTTTCCCCCGCTTTGATCGTCAGATTGATATCATCCAGAATTGACTGATTCTCTTCGTAGCTGAACGAGACGTCTGAATAGACAATATCTCCTTTTAGAGACTCCACTTCCACTGCATCTGGAGAATTCTGAACTTCCGGTCTGATCCCCATTTCCTCAAGCAGACGTTTGAAGCCAGCAAAGCCTTTCGGATAGCTTTCGATCATCGTGTTGACCTTTTCAATTGGTCTGACAAAGACATTAGCAAATAAAATAAACGCCACTAGATCGCCATAACTGATTTCACCTTGAATCGTAAAGTAAGCGCCGAAGAAAAGCGCAAACAGACTGATCAGACGCATGAGAAAATAATTGTAGGAGTGGCTAACTGCCATCATTTTATAGAATAAATATTTCGATTTTCGGTAAGCCTGGTTCAGCTCCTGGAACCGTCCTAGTTCATAATCTTCATTTGAAAAGGCCTGTACGACCCGAATCCCGCCGACGGACGCTTCGATTCCGGCACTAAAACCAGCCAGATCATCATAGATGCGTGTATTGACTTGTGTCATCCGCTTGTTGAAGTAAGCAACAGCCAATGCAATGAAGGGTACTAAAATGAACGTCATCACTGCAAGAGGCACATGGACAGTCATCATCAGTATAAAGGCCCCGGTCAATGTGAAGAGAGTAATGAAAATGTCTTCCGGTCCATGGTGGGCAACTTCCGCTATTTCAAACAAGTCCGATGTCAGACGTGTGATCAGCTTTCCTGTTTCACGGTTATCAAAATAAGAAAATGACTGCTTCTGAAGGTGGTTGTATAGATCTCTACGCATGTCTGTTTCAATATTCGTACCCAGCTTATGTCCATAATAGGTCACCACGTAATGTAGAATTGTATTGATCGCATAGACACCAAGCAGGCCAATAGAAACGCTGATGATCAAAGACCAGTTTCCGGTTGGCAGAATGGAATCTACGACTTGCTGCACCATAATGGGAAAAGCCAGCTCAAGCATCGCTACGATGATAGCTGCAGAAAAGTCCAGTGTGAATAATGCTTTATAAGGTGCGTAGTAAGAAAAAAATCGTTTAATCATAAGGTTAATCTCCTTCTATGTTGAAACTGATAAACACAAAGAAGGCAGCGTCATCACTTACTGCCTTCTTTGAAATCTGAATTATTTAATAACCAGTCTGTCAAAACGGGCAAAGCCACTTAAAAGATCATCGATTCTTTTCAACAGAGCCAGGCGATTGTCTCGGACAGATGTATCTTCTGCCATCACCATCGTATGATCAAAGAAGTCATCGATCACTGGATGGAGTTCAGCAAAAACCTGCCACTGCTGGTCCGCATTTAAATCTTCTGACATAAGCTCTTCAGCCTTCAGCAATGCTTCGTATAAGTTCTTCTCACTCTGTGTTTCAAAGAGGTCAGTTGATATGGAACATTCATCAATAGCTTTTTCAGCCAGGTTGGATACACGTGTCAAAGATTCGACCACTGCTTTAAATCCAGGCTTTTTTTTCTGATAAGCCAGTACGCCAGCATGATCAATGAGAGCTAGGATATCTGTCTGATTAGATTCCAGTACCGCTTGACGGATATCATAATCCTCGCTCAGCCCTTCTTCACCTGACAACAACTGGTCCACGCGGTCTTTGATGAAGTCAATCACAACAGGTGTATTCTGCATGTATGCAGCCTTCGTTTCTACAGAGATAACCGTTTCTGCAATTGCATTGATCAGCTCGTCCAGCTGAACAGACACGTTGAACGCCTTGAAGATTCTCACAATTCCCATGGCCTGTCTTCTTAAAGCAAACGGGTCATTAGAACCGGACGGAATCATATCGACAGAAAAGAATGACAGCAGAGAGTCCAGTTTGTCAGCTGCGGAAAGGAGCGCGCCAAGTTTCGTTTCAGGCAGTCTACCGTCTGTACTTTTAGGCAGATACTGCTCGGAAAGCGCATCAGCAATTTGCCTGTCTTCCCCTCTTTCAGCAGCAAATATACCTGCAATGTCTCCCTGAAGAGAAGTGAATTCGTTGACCGTCTGCGTGACCAGGTCAAACTTGGCTATCATACCGGTACGTTCTATTAGACCGATCTGTTCATCAGTCATGTCGAAGTAAGGAGCCAGCAGATGAGCAATAGCGGTCAGACGTTCCTGCTTGTCGTACAGCGATCCGAGCTTTTCATGGAAAGATACAGTCGACAGTTTATTGACAAAGTCATCAATAGACAGCTTCCTGTCTTCATCGTAAAAGAAAGCAGCGTCTGCCAGACGTGCACTCAGCACTTTTTCATTTCCTTTTCTGACCTGCTCGATATACTCAGCATTTCCGTTTCTAACCGCAATGAAATAAGGGAGAAACTTGGCCTGACCGTCAGCCTGTCTGACCGGGAAATAACGCTGATGATCAGCCATTGCCGTTTCCAGAACATTTTCAGGTACAGCAAGATACTCGTCACTGAAAGAGCCGTAAAACGCTGTTGGATATTCAACAAGGTCGGTTACCTCTTCAAGCAATTCCTTGTTATCCAGCGGATCTTTCCAGTTGTTGTGGGTACATAAAGCCTGAATCTGACTGATAATCAGTGCCTGACGCTCATTACGGTCGACGAGCACATGCTCTTCCTTCAAGCTGGCCTGATAGTCATTCGCATGGTCCAAGGTAACAGCCTGTCCCAGGAAGCGGTGGCCTCTAGTCTCTCTACCTGAAGATACATCAAACAAGGTCATATCGACAACTTTCTCATCTAATAGAACTGTCAGCCAGTGGACTGGACGGATGTAACGGTAGCTGTGCGTGCCCCACTTCATGGATACTGGGAACGACAGTGACGGGAGCACTCCTTCGAGTTTCTGTATGACTTCTTCTGCAGATAAGCCTTTTATGTGTTTTTCTACGAAGACGTACTCTTCACCTTTGATCGTCTGAAAAGTAATGTCATCAATTGATGCCTGCTGGCCACGAGTGAAACCAATCGCGGCTTTAGTCCAGTTGCCTTCGTCATCCAGAGCGATGCGTTTAGCCGGGCCTTTAACAGATTCTGTCTTATCTTTCTGTCCTTCAGCCAGACCTTCAATTTTAACTGCCAGACGTCTAGGTGTATTGAATACTTGTATGGAATCAAATGACATGTCATGGTCTTTAAAATGCACACTGACTTTGTCTTTAAGCTGTTCAGCAGCCGGAACAATTACTTTCGCCGGCATATCTTCCAGTCCGATTTCAAGTAATAATGAATGAGTCATTTACTTGTCCTCCTTTTCGCCATATTTTTCGATCCATTTTCCAGCCTCTGCTTCTCCAATTAGAGGGAATGACAGTTTTGCCCGTTCCTGCAAGAAAGACTTCGCAATGAGTCTAGCCATATGGCGGATTCTTTTTAAATAATCCGGGCGGTCAGTTGCAGAGACAGCCCCTCTGGCATCCAGCAAGTTAAATGCGTGACTGCATTTCAATACATAATCATAAGCCGGATGAGCCAGGTTATTTTCAATTTGCTTCAGTGCTTCCTTCTCGAAAGCTTGGAACTGAGAGAAGAGAAAGGCCGTATCACTGTGATCGAAGGAATAGGCAGAATGCTCGTATTCCGGTTGCTTGAAGATTTCCCCGTATTTCACTCCGGGTGCCCATTCGATATCATAGACATTTTCAACATCCTGAATATATGAGGCCAGTCGTTCAAGCCCATATGTCAACTCACTTGTAACAGCATCGACTTCAAGGCCGCCGACTTGTTGGAAGTAGGTAAACTGTGTCACTTCCATGCCATCCAGCCAGACTTCCCATCCCAGACCTGCACACCCCAAAGACGGGTTTTCCCAGTTGTCTTCAACGAAACGGATGTCATGTTTCAGTGGATCGATCCCTAGGGCTCTGAGACTGTCCAAATACAGCTCCTGAATGTTTTCAGGCGAAGGCTTCATGACCACCTGAAACTGATGATGCTGATACAGACGGTTTGGATTCTCACCATAACGGCCATCCGCCGGGCGACGTGAAGGTTCAACATAAGCCGCATTCCAAGGCTCTGGCCCAATTGCTCTGAGAAAGGTATAAGGACTCATTGTTCCTGCTCCTTTTTCAGTATCGTATGCCTGCATGAGCATACAGCCCTCATCTGACCAGAACTGCTGCAGGGTCAGGATAATATCCTGAAAGGTTCTTGCTTTTTCCATAATATGACTCTCCTTTTTAATGATGCATATAAAAAAAACTCGGCTCTATACTGACAGACAGCCATCAGTATAGGGACGAGTCTTCTCGCGGTTCCACCCTATTTCTGACCCGAAAAAACGAGTCAGCACTTTATATCATCGCACTCCAGATGCCTTTCACCAGACCGTCTTCCATGGCTTACACCGTCCCATGGTCGCTAATAAAGACTAGACTCGTTACTCCTTCTATCAATGTGCTTCACTTATTATTCTATCTTACAATAACTTTAAAAATTGTCAAACCAAATCTTGTTCGATAATGCATGCTAATTCTCTTTTGCTACATTAACTTTCAGTTTATGTTCCGCAAGCAGATTGGCCAGTCGATGGGGTAAAGTAATACGTCTAATCTGGACCTGCTGATAAAGAATCCCGACCCAGGCCAGAATAATAATAGCTGTCCGTCCGATCCATTCATTCATTCATTTAATCTTCCTCACGTTTAAGCAGATTCTCCCACTGATGCATTTTTTTGATAAATCGTTTGCTTTTAAGATTCAATCCGACCAGTTCGTCATAGAGAATGTCGATCACTCTCTGAATCTCAGTTTTAGTCTCATGCTTTAAAGATATAGTATTAATCTTGTCAAACGATACAACAGAAAACAGGCGAATGAAATGAATCGCCTTGGGAGACGCATGCAGCCGCCGTTCATCTTCATGAAAATGCTTTGGACACAGCAGCCCATGGTGTCTGCTTGAGTAGTCAAACGGTCCATCCGTCAATCCGCAGAAGATACAGCCTCTCAGCTCAGACATGACCCCAAAGTACCTTAGGAAACGGACTTCAAAAATATTCATGATGATTTCCGGATCAAAATCTTCTTCGAATTTATCCATTCCAGTCAGAAGCTGTTCAAACAAAAGAGGGTCTGCCTTACGGTCTTCAAGCGCTGCATCTGCGAGTTGAGCGATATAGGTCGCATAAGCCGTCTTGAAAATATCTGTCTGAACAGAGGTGTAAGACTGCACATTTTTTGCATCCCGAATAAAGCTCAGCCCTTCGCTTCTGATATCTGCAATAAAACTTGCTCTTGCAAAAGGCTGAATGGCAGACCGCAGTTTAAAGTTAGGATTCTTTGTCCCTCGTACAAAAAACATGAGCTTTCCGTATCGGTCAGTAAACAGCTTGACCAGGTAATCCCGTTCTCTGTGCTTCCTGACAGACAGGACTAGGCCTTCAACTTCTTCTAACTGAGACACTCGGTCACCTTCTTAATCAACTTAATTAGTACTGGTCTCTATTATAACCGTAATCGTTCAGATGCTGCTGCTTGTCACGCCAGTCATTCTGAACTTTGACCCACAGATCAAGATAAATCTTATCCCCCAACAGACGTTCGATGTCTTTTCGGGCATTCATTCCAATATCTTTAAGCATTTTCCCCTGCTTGCCGATGATGATCCCTTTCTGGGATTTTCTTTCTACAATGATCGTAGCGTTCACGACAACTTTTTCATTATCTTCACGCTGCATACTGTCAACGACAACAGCAATCGAATGGGGAATTTCTTCTCTTGTTCTTTCGAGAACTTTTTCACGAATCAGTTCGGATACAATAAAGTATTCCGGGTGATCACTGACCTGGTCTTCAGGATAGAACTGTGGCCCTTCAGGTAAATAGCTTCTTACTGTCTCCATCAGGCGATCAACATTGTTTCCTTCAGTAGCTGATATGGGTACGATTTCCGCAAAAGTCATCTGACTGTTATAGTCTTCAATGATCGGCAGCAGTTCATCCGGATGGATCTGATCGATTTTATTCAGCACAAGAAATACTGGGCTTTCGACAGTTTTCAGCTTGTCGATGATAAAGTCGTCTCCCGGTCCTCTTTTTTCGGTTACATTCACTAAAAACATGACCACGTCCACTTCATTGAAGGTACTCATGGCAGTTTTTACCATAAAGTCACCCAGACGGTGCTTCGGCTTGTGAATACCCGGCGTGTCAATAAATACGATCTGATCAGATTTTGTTGTCAGGATGCCCTGCACCTTGTTTCGTGTAGTCTGAGCTTTGTCACTCATAATGGCAATTTTCTGGCCGATCATCCGATTCAAGAGCGTTGATTTTCCTACATTTGGTCGTCCCACTAGAGAGACAAAACCAGATTTAAACTGTTCTTCGTTTGTATTAGTCACACCATATCCCCCGATTGAAAAGCTCCGGGCAGCAGTTCCGACACTGTTGTTTCCTTCACTTTTCCTTTTTTATTCGTCAGTAGAACCGGCATATTCGGCTCACAGAATTCAACGAGCACCTGTCTGCATGCGCCGCATGGTGAGATAGGTCCTTCAGTGTTTCCTGTCACGACTAAGTAGTCAAATGACCTCTGTCCCTCAGATACTGCTTTAAACATGGCCGTGCGCTCCGCACAGTTCGTAAGAGGGTAAGACGCATTTTCAATATTGCAGCCGGTAAAAACTTGTCCGTCCTTAGTAGACAATGCGGCCCCTACCGGAAATTTTGAATATGGGACATATGCTTTATCGAGCATATCCGTTGCTTCTTTAATTAAAGTCTGTCTTCTTTGTTCATCCATATTATTCGCCTCTTCACATCAGTATTTGTAAGATTTTTGGCAGCAGTATGATTGCACCGACCAGTGCTGCAAAGGAGGCAGTCACCAGTACGACGGCTGCTGCCATGTCCTTAACTTTTTTTGCTATAGGATGGTACTCTTCTGTAACCAGGTCTACAACATTTTCAACTACTGTATTGATAAGTTCCATTACAAAAACAAGGTAAGACACTAGAATAAGCCACAGCCATTCAGCTCTGGTCATGGGCAGCACAAGACCAATCATCAGCACGGCTACACCGGTCAGAACATGCACACGCATGTTTCGTTCCTCGTGAAAGGCTGTCCGGATACCCATGAAAGCAAACTTGAACGAATCACGATAGGCCCTGTTTTTCTGTGGGATTTGTTCTTCCTTATCTTTTAAGACCATATTCCTTCAATATCTCCTCTTGTAGTGCAAACATTCTCTTTTCATCTTCGTCTGTCATATGATCGTACCCGTTAAGGTGAAGAAAACCATGGACCATCAGGAAACCAAGCTCTCTTTCTACAGAATGACCGTATTCTTCAGCCTGTTCTACCGCTTTCTCATATGATATGAATATATCTCCCAGATCTCTAGGAATGGTGATGCCTTCCATATCGAACTCTTTCAGTAGATCATCTTCATCATCTTCAATTGCAAAACTGATGACATCAGTCACTTTATCTTTATCCCGGTATTCTCTGTTGATCTCTCTGATCTTTTCATTAGATACCACTGTAATCGACACTTCTGCATTCTTCTCTACAGATAATTTCTTTGCAGCAACGTTCAGCAAATCCTCGATACAGTCTGCCATATCTTCAGTGATTTTATCTGTTTCATCGTAAATTATCGTTTCCATAATCTTCCCTATCCGTTTCATTGTCGTAAGCTCTGATCACTTTTGCGACCAGTGGATGTCTGATAACATCTTCAGCTTCAAATTTGATATGACCAATTCCTTTAACTCCAGTCAGTACACGTTCAGCATGGATCAGACCGCTTGTCGTCCGTCTCGGCAGATCGACTTGGGTGATGTCTCCATTGATGACCATCTTGGAATTGAACCCCAGACGAGTCAGGAACATTTTCATCTGCTGCACAGTCGTATTCTGAGCCTCATCAAGAATAATGAAGGCATCATCCAGCGTACGGCCTCTCATGTATGCCAGAGGTGCGACCTCGATCGTTTCTCTTTCGATCAGACGATTCGTATGTTCGGTGCCAAAGACGGTATACAAGGCATCATACAGTGGTCTCAGATACGGATCGACTTTTTCCTTAAGATCTCCAGGTAGAAATCCAAGATTCTCTCCAGCTTCAACCGCCGGGCGGGTAATGATAATACGTTTCACATCCCCTTTTCTCATGGCGGCCACTGCCATTGCAACAGCAATGAACGTTTTTCCTGTTCCGGCCGGACCGATGCCGAAGACGATATCGTTCTTCTTGATCGACTCGACATAATCGCGCTGGCCGACGTTTTTCACTCGAATCGCTTTACCATCTTTATCTCTAGTGATCTCTTCTTCGTACATTCTGACAAACTGAGACAGTTTTCCCTGTTTAACCATCCTGATAGCGGAAATAATATCTGCTTTTTTTACTTTGATCCCTTTGTCATCAAGAGTCAGCAGCTGTTCAAACAGCGCTTCTACCTGACTGATTGCTTCAGGGGTGCCTTGAACGTCCATTTGAGTGCCTCGACTATTGATCGATACGTCCAGTTCTTCTTCTATTAAATTCAAATGACTATTCTGAGGACCAAAAAGTGTAAATAATCTCTCAGAATCTTCAAGTTCTATACGTCTTTTTTCGATTGATTCAGTCAACCAGGTGACATCTCCTTCTTATTAACGGTATTCCATTAAATCATAGCATAAAAACATTAAAATCTCTATAAAGTTGGTGAAAAGTGTTGCAATATGAGGGGGATTTTGATGACATGGTTGGTCTGTTTTTTTGGAAGTTATGTGCTGAGCCACTACTTGGATTGCACCGGAACTCGGACAGGGTTTCCAATTGAGTTAAGGCGCTATGGCGATTGCACCGGAACTCGGATAGGATTTCCATTTGAGTTAAGGCGCTATGGCGATTGCACCGGAACTCGGACAGGAGTCCAGCTGGAGTTGAAAAGCTAACGATTTTGCGCAAAAAATTTCACTGATAAAATCATATAAGTACACTTATATCATCAAGATAAGGTGTGACCACAACTATGTGTATATATTTCAGCTATAAAAAGACCGCAGATGACTGGAGACGAGATGTCCCCACAGCTGCGGTACTTTCTATTATTTATTCAGTTCTTCTTTGACGATGGAGCTGACCAGATTGCCGTCAGCTTTACCTTTTACTTTAGGCATCAAAGCACCCATGACTTTTCCCATATCCTTCATTGAGGATGCGCCAGTCTGTTTGACCGTGTCCTGCACGATTTCACGAACTTCTTCTTCGCTTAACTGAGCCGGCAAATAGTCATCGACGATTTCAATTTCTCTTTCGAGTTTAAGAACCAGGTCATCACGACCGGCCGCTTTGAACTCATTTAAAGATTCGACACGCTGTTTTTTCTCACGAGAAAGAACGGTCAATTCGTCTTCTTCTGTCAGTTCTTCTCCCTTATTGATCTGTTCGGTCTGTAAGGCAGATTTCAACATACGAATAGTAGATAACTTTTCTTTATCTTTTGCTTTCATCGCGATTTTCATCTCTTGATTCAATTCATCAAGACGAGCCATCTAATCACCTTCTATATGAGATATCACTAGTGTTGCATAAAACTTAGAATAAATAGGTTTTATAGGTTGTTACTTTTATCACAAGTAGTTTTCGTTAAAATTTCCAAAAAAGTCAATTGCTGGCGCAAGGGATGACTTTTTCCAGAAA
>NZ_BAAGIR010000043.1:0-16642 GCF_054658155.1 Alkalibacterium sp. m-11 | reverse complement strand
ACTAATAAGAAAAGGTCTTGAGAAATAACTTCAAGCTATCGCTTGACCGACATTCATCTCCCACTTTCACTGGTGCTTCGTACCCATACGTTTAGAAGTGGGAGACTTCTTTCGGAATTACGTTAAACAGGCGTATCCAATACTCATAAGATTCTCCTCATACAGGTGTTATACATATAGTCTATCACTGATCGATTTATTTCACTAATGTTGTGAATGAACAGCTGATACCTTCTGATTTCAAGTGATCTTCCTGTATATTTAATAATTCGAGCATATCATTATACATGTGTCGTTCTCCTCTGTTATACTCAATTTATAAAAATAAAGGAGTGAGTTAATAATGTTGTGGACACTTATTGGACTTTTGATTTTATTCTGGATCCTGGGACTTGTATTTGAAATCGCTGGTGGTCTGGTTCATATCCTGCTTGTTATTGCCCTGATTGTATTTATCTTTAATATGATCACTGGTAGAAGAGGTAGGTAGCTTAATTCCCTCTTCATTGCTACTTATTATTAAGAAAAGGCTCCGTACGCACAGTGAGGAGTCTCTTCTTTTTTTATAAAAATGAGTACTGGGGTAAATATTATGCAAAAATATAAACAGAACGAATTGGAGGTAATGATACGGCATGCCCAGTATGTACCATCAGTAAACAGCGTATTTCCTTGGATATACTTAAACACCTGAATAGCATGGTCACTGATTATTTTACTCATAGAGACTATCTGCACAAAGTCACTGATTCGATTATATTAACGACCGAAGATGCCACTAAAGACCTGCTAGATTTTCTTCTGACAATGAATCTGACTGATCGTGACAGATTTAAAGTGTCAGATCAATCTGACACTTTTTTTTGAATATATTCTATTCAAAAATGCTTCAGGACCTGTACGCGGTCTGAAGCATTTTTTATGTTAATCAGTCAATTCCAGACGTATTGTGGTTTCATCAAGAGATCGCTGAATACGCTGACGGTCTGTGTCTGTAAACTCAAATGAAGATTAAAACAAGCCCAGCTATTGTCAGCCTCCCATCTTTTTTCTGCTTACTGCGACTATTTTTCGATATCAATATCTATCCCTATTTCCAGAAGGTATTCCTCATAAGTCAGTCCACTTTCTGCAATGTCCCCTGCCAGTTCTTCTCCTAAGTATCTTAAGTGCCAAGGCTCATACTGATAACCTGTAATCTCTTCCTTCCCTTCCGGGTATCTGATAATATAACCGAACTCATGGGCATGTTCTTCCACCCATAGCCCTTCCGGTGTTTCACCAAATCTTTCAGTCAGCTTAAAATTTACACTTTCGCTCGTTACATCTATTGCCAAACCAGTCTGATGTTCACTTTCACCTGGCCGAGCGCTGTAGCGATTAGCCGCTTCGAGACCATCTCTATCTACATATCGATCAAATAATTGTGTTTGAGTCTGATATGATCGATAACCTGAACGAGCATAAAGTACTATCCCCTCATCATTTGCAGAATAAAACATTTCTCTTAAAGCCTGTGCAGCTCTCTCTCTCATATTAGTTAAATTAGGATCGTCAAAAACTGTCGGTAAGTCCAAAGGGACAAGATCATCTGGGGAATAGTCTTCCGGAAGGGCATACTGCTTATTGACCAGGACTTTTATGCTGTCAGGATCAAGCAGGTCCTCTTCCATATCAATAGTGATGACAGGTTCATCAGACTCAACATCCTCATCTTCTTCAAATTGAGTTCCTTCTTCAGTTTCATTGTTTTCTCCATCATTAATTTCTGCTTCATCATTATCCTTAGTCTCTTCCTGAGGCATTTCTTCAACTATTTCTCCAAGTTCCTCTTCGGAATCGTTATCTGTACATCCATTAAGAAGAAACAAGCTCATCAGAATACTAGTAGATAGTCTGAACTGTTTGTATGTCAATTGTATGCTCCTTTTTATTCTTTTAATATCTATCACAATAGGTATACAATACCATAAATTACCTGTCTTCTCTATTACATTCTACCTTGTTCTATTTTATAATAAACTAAATGGATATACCTAAAATTCAGTTTGTTCCATAAATGGACAAATTAAGACCAGCACATTCATTATGTCCATGTCTGATTAAATTGTTCTATATCGGTTTCCATCCATTCTCATTGTACAGCGGATCCAGCCCGTCAGCGAGACGACTTATCTGCTGCTCATAGTATCTGATCCCCATGGGCAGCATGAATCTGAACACCCGTAAAGCCAGCCTTTCTTGCAATTTCAGCTGCTAGACCAAACCTATCAGTTATAGCAGTATTCTCTTCTATATTTAAAACTCTGGGTGGATTGAAGAAAGAACAATACAGTTTTTTTAAGGCAACTTCACTTGGAGCCATCGATGTACCCGATAGCGAACAAGGCGATTGTCTGCCTGGTTGATTCAGCTGCATCCACAGATGTGTCTGCTGTTTTCAACCCTTCAGCGTTTCAGTCTTTTCCAGCTCGAACGCATATAGAAGTTCAAAGGTGAACGTTCATCTATGAATGCTTTCCATTCATATGACATCGGCCATTCCCGATAAACAGGTTCACGCCTATACAAGAAGCGCAACGACCATTTTTCTGGTATCGGAGACCATCCTTCAGTAGGGCAGCACTTAATCTTTACACTGTTTTCTCTTTTAATCACACGATACCTTCCAATCAGCAAACCCAGAGAAGGATGACAACTGATCTGAAAAATTCCTTCTTTCACTTTATTATGCTCCATCGTCAATATATCAGGAAAAGGGGGAACAAATGACAGTTGAACTGGATAAATAGGAGTAGGGTATCTCAGGGTACGAATAGCTGGACTTGATTCCTGCCAGTTCAGTTCAAGAATACAGTCTTTAGTTCTTACCGTTTCCTCTCTCTCATTTAACGACATAACAGACATATGCTCATCTGAATATGGGTTGAATTTAACAATCAACGGTTTGGCGCTGTAGCGGCTGAAGTACATTCGCATCCCATCCATCGTAACCGGGAGATTATCCAATTTATGTGACTGCTCGCCAATATGAATGTCAACGACCGTATGATTTTTTCGAACAAAATAGAAATCGAACAGATATACGAGGGGAAGATAGGAGGGAGTCTGAGAAGATGCTCCCACTGGTGCAAGCAGATTAAATGGCGAGCGTTTTTTGAAGTTTTTTTCGTGTATCTTCAATTTGATTTTTCTGCCATACTTATCAGTAAAACGATATAAAACCTGAACACCTTTATGGCCGATATCAAAGGATGCAACATCAAAAGCACATTCTATTTTCTCATTCAGCCCTTTGCCGAAAGTGTCATATGTCTTGTTCTCAATTCTAAGAGAAGGCTGATAATAGACATCGATCTTACCGTCCGTCCTCCACCCCAAAATAACATGTCCTCTTCCATAGGTACTATCGTTATAATATTGAGGCTCAAACCCGATATAAAAAGTGTCCGGATCTTTTTCAAAGTTGATTTGAAGCAGCCTTTCCATCGGCTCAAGAGTAAACCTGAATGGATTGATGAGTTTAACTGAATCCTGTTTCATACTCTCACATCCTTTTTATACAGAACGTACAGATGAACTATCGGGTAATGATCAGACTTGTTAATGTTGACTATGGTTGAGGGCAATTCGTCAATAAGTTGAGTCACCTGCAAGTAAGTCATTCTCTTATCTCACGAACCATTACATTTGTTTTTATTCCTACTTCTATTATACATTGGAAAAATAAAAACTGTAATCATAATGCATGTTTTTAGGGATATAATTGCACTTCTAGAATTATCAGTTTAACGTAATTCCGAAAGAAGTCTCCCACTTCTAAGCGTATGGGTGCGAAGCACCAGTGAAAGTGGGAGATGAATTTCGGTCAAGCGATAGCTTGAAGTGGTTAATGTCATTCTCATTTGGTATACTTTATATATAGACGATAACCAAGTCTATATAGGCGACAACCAAGCCTACTGAGTATTCCTTGGCGTTAGCCAAGTAAAAGAAAACCTATGAGGCAGGGACTGCCTTTTGAGCCTACCCATATCCGATTCCTCTGTCTGCATGAAACCTGTGCAGACAAGAATGGAGTTCGTAGGAAGCCCCCACTTCAAAATCCGGAGGATTTAAGTGGTGGGTAGTTCACTGCCCTGTTCCATGTAAACTTAAGTATGTTCATTAAGCTGAATTAAAAAAATCTGCCATAAACTGGCAGATTTTTCGTATCCTATTTATTTTATAACTTCCTTCACACGACCAACCACTTTATCTTCCAGCATCACTTTGATTCCGTGAGGATGTGTAGGCGACTTGGTCAGTAATCTACTGACTACCCCTTCTGTCAATTTTCCTGACCTCTGATCCTGCTTCTGCACGACTTTGACTTTATCTCCTGGTTTTATGTTGCTGCGTTTTGTACCATCCATAGTCTATCTCCTCGCTTTAAAATACTTTCTAAAACACTTGAACACATCACTTGATTTCAATATTCACATCACTTCTTAAAGTATACAGACATTTTACGTCAATTGACATGCTATGAAATAAACTTTTCATATATAAACCAAACCTATAGAGGGTAAACCTTATTATAATAACATTCGTTATGATAGAATAATCATAAGGAGATTAATATTTTATGCCCTTTCAGAAAGGAGTGACCCTTCTTTTTTTGCCTCATCAAAATATTGAAAGACAAGTATACGGCATGTAAAAACAGATTACTTTCGGCTCTTGAGACGTTTCAACTTGATCATGGGTTTCTTCATCTTATTCAAGGCATACTCATGCTTGGATTTGCACTATTCATAGATCGTATAGCCGAGTTCATAGTCCCTGTCATGTCCTATTTTCTCTCATTCGATATCACTCAGATGCAACTGGTTACAGAACCTTCTCAGTTAGGTGAACTTCCATTTAGTATAACTGTTTCTTTCCGCAGCCGATGTCACTGCGATGGGTTCAGATCTCAACGAGGGCTTTTACTCTGTTATGTCTTTACGAACTGGTTTGACGTATATAGGCCTGTATATAAGCTCGCCATTCAGCCGTGTACTTTCCATTAAAGAAATCTTATCGACTTCAATTTCTACAGGTGGGACAGGCTGGCTCTGACTCCATTCCTCAAAATCCTGACTGAAAACGATCTGTCTCCCCAAAGTAATGTGCGGCGTATACTCTCCTTTTTCAGCAGTTTGCTCTTCTTCATTCAATACGTCACTGATTTGTTCGTTGACCTTTTTCAGCTGTCTTATGTCACCATCGACCCCAACCCATATGATGCGCTTGCTTCGTTTATTGAAAGACCCCAGTTTACCAAGACTAAGCTTAAACGGCACGTTATGCTCAGCACATTTATCGATCGCTTTGCTGATTTGACCGATTCTTTCGCTGTCAGCTTCTCCGATAAAGTAAAGAGTTAGATGAAAATTGGAAACGGCTGTAAACCGTCCCTTTTCAGCCGTTACTTTAACTTTTGACTGAATTTCAGCCAGCTTTTCTTTGACCTCTTCTTCCAGCTCGATAGCAATGAATACTCTCATCTTCTGCTCCTCCTCTCGTGTGCCCTAAAACTAAATTTTTTTATTCTCGAATCACTTAAGCTAATACTTCCTATACCTTAACTGAAAAAGTGATTTATCTCTAATAAAAAAAGGGCACTTCACCGAGAAGTGTCCCTTTTTGTCTGTTATGTGTTTAAAACGAGATGACTCCCATCCAGCCCAGAATATTTGTAAGAACAAGCAGGACAGGTATGGATAAAACTGTTCTGAATAAGAAGACTTTGACTACATCCCAGAAGTTCAGGCCAATTTTAGTTTTAACCAGAATCATGCCCGTCTCTGACATGAAGACGAGTTGTGTAAAGGCCAGCACTCCGATGAAAAATCGGGCAGCTTCAGATTCTGCTCCACTGATGAACAGTGCTGGAAGATACATATCAGCAAAACCTGCTAGTGAAGCGGGTGCCATTTGAGCAGCTACTTCACTGCTGTAACCAAGGAAATCATAAACGGGCACAAGCGGTGCACTGATGAAGTCGAAGAATGGTGTATATTCTGCAATGACAAGGGAGATTGTTCCCACTGCCATAATAATAGGCAAGAATCCCACATAGATATCCACAATGTTTTTCAGTGCCTCTAAAAGTGCCCCTTTGATAGAGGTCTGTTCTGCCTGCTCGATCGCTGCCTCATATGAGTGCTCCATGATCGATTTGTCTTCAGGAACTTCTACTGATTTAGGCTCTATGCCTTTGTAGTATTCCGGCTCGAATTTCTTAAGCGGCAGTCGGGCAGTAATGAAAGCAAGGATCAGAGTTACAACGGCGATCGATCCATAAAATATAGGAAAAATTGCACTGAAGCCAAGAAGATCCGCAACAGCCGCCGCAAAAGCGATACCGACTATGGAGAAGCTTGTCGCAATAATGTAGGCCTCTCTTTTGTTATAGTATCCCCTCTGATACTGTTTATCTGTTACGACAATACCTATCGTCCCATCACCAACAAATGAAGCAATTGCATCGATCAGTGAATACCCAGGCACTCTGAACAGTTTTTCAACTACGGGACCTAGAAGTATGCCGACAAACTCTACGATTCCAAAATGAGTGAGTAACGGCAGTGCTAGAATACCAACAAAAAACGTGATATATAATGTCGTCAAGAGGCCATCTTCCCCTGCCATCAGTCCTCCCGTATCTGGATCCAGAATCATATCTGCAAGTGCGTTCCCTTCAAACCAGCTATAAACGACCATTAAGTATAAAAAGGATCCGATCAGTCTCAATGCCACATTGATCGGCGTAGTTTTGAAAATATCATTCAAAAAGCGGCTATCCGATGTATAGAACAGAAACACAACTGTGGCGATCAGAACAATCCATGCCGACAGTGCTGTAAATGTTATGAATAAATCCAGTATATTATCCGTAACCAGATAAATAATATGAGAAATCATAATACGTCTTTCTCCACCGATAGTAAATGGGACTAGGAAAAAGACGAACCCCAGTAAAGATAAAAATATGAACTTAAATTTATTAATCATGTATAAACCCTCCATTATTATCGCTCATCAGAATAGCATGTTTAAAGCAGTAATACAATAAAAGTTTTATCATTTTCCATTCTTGATATAGTTTTGTCGTGAATAAAAATACTCAGTTGCTTCACTTTCACTCTACCGTTATTCATAACCTTTACCAAAAAACTCCTCACACGTTTGACGAGGAATTTAAAGATAATCATATCATGTGACTGTATTATGAACTATCTATTTTTCGTATAACAGCATATTGTATTACAGTCTTTGCCCTTGTTCTGAACACTCTCTGATCATTGATATACATCGATTGAATTGAAAATTATATACTCCTGCCATTCAATATCATATATATATTATCAGAAATAAAAAAAGACAAGGTCAGGACTCATCGTCCTGCCTTGCCTTCATCTATATTGGTTTAGGTTATTAAGCCTTAGTAACGTTTGCTGCTTGAAGTCCGCGGTTGCCTTCTTCAATGTCAAAGTTTACTGCTTGGCCTTCGTCTAAAGATTTGAATCCTTCTTCTTGGATAGCTGAGAAGTGTACGAATACATCGTCTGCTCCGTCACGTTCGATAAATCCAAAACCTTTTTCTGCGTTAAACCATTTTACTGTACCTGTTTCCATAATAAAATTCCTCCTCGTGCCTTTAGCACTTTAAATTTACATGATTGCTTAAGGGCCAATTCGGAATGCATTACACAGTTCGTAAAATGTCTCTTACAATATGTTAAACCTAGTGTAACACATGATCGCAATAAAACCTAATTAATTTTCAAAATGTCTTATTTCTGACTTAATTAACCATTAACAGAAATAATCACCCTATTATCTTTCCTGAAAATCTTCTGGTGTGCTTAATTCATCGAAAGTCAATCCATCAAAATAAGTCATTTCTTCGTCAGTCAGTTCAAAATCAAAGATATCAGCATTAGATTTAATCCGTTCTGCATGTACAGATTTAGTCAATGTAACAAAGCCATGCTGGACACCCCATCTCAATAAAAGCTGGGCAATGGATTTTCCGTACTTGTCAGTCATTTTTTGCACAGTCGTATCTTCACCTAAATATTTCATAGGAGAAAGGGGTGACCACCCTTCGATGACAATATCGTTTTCACGGTTTAACTTAACGGTTTCTTTCTGAAGAACACCTGGGTGCAGACGAATCTGATTGACCATCGGCTTGATGCGGGAATTATCCAAAATATTGTTCAGATGAGGGACAGCAAAATTACTGACACCGATCGCTTTAAGTTTCCCTTCATCATACAAGTCTTCCAGCGCACGCCATGTGTCAATATTATCCTGTTTCCAGTCTCCACCGTTATTTTTTACAACCGGCCAGTGAATAAGAAAGAGGTCCAGGTAGTCCAGATCAAGTTTTTTCAGTGATTCTTCTATTGTCTTACGGGCACTGTCGTAGCCGTGATTCATATTGTTGAGTTTGCTGGTAACAAACAGCTCTTCACGCGGGATACCGCTTTCCTTGATTCCTTTACCGACAAATTCTTCATTCTGGTACATCTGAGCTGTATCAATATGACGATAGCCTACTTTAACTGCGTTCTTTACTCCATCAACAGCCTCCTGAGGATCAGTCACTTGCCATGTCCCATATCCTAGAATGGGGATCTTCACACCATTTGATAAGGTGTATGTATCGCTTAAACTTGTCATACTTTTTCCTCCCGATAATTAATTTGACAGGGCCTCTCTGACCCTGAAACTATTTGAACTGACTCATAAGCGAAACACTTCCAGTTGTCAATTAATATGGGTGCCGAATGGACCATATAAATTTTTTTGGCATGTTCGACCAGACTTATTTCCATCTAATAGACAATAACTTGCTTTATGGGTCATTAACCTTCCCCCAGTCTGACTGTCATTTGATACATCTGATCTTGATTATAAAAAAGACTTTGCTTTTTCAGCAAAGTCTCTCTGTTATGCATGGTTTTCTACGGGCCGGTCACTTTCTTCAGCTTCAAAGCTCTTGAGTCTGTCTTCAAATTCATCTAGCAGTACTCTTACTTCATCTGTCGTGACTGTTTCCATCAGCTGTTGTCTCAGTTCACTGGCTCCTCGCATCCCTCGGACATAAATCTTGAAGAATCGACGGAGCGGTTTGAACGCTCGTCCTGCTTCCACACCGTAAGTGTCGAATAAATCGAGATGCAATCTGAGCAGATCGAGCATTTCCTCACTGCTGTGTTCTCTGGCTTCTTTTTCAAAAGCAAACGGATTCTTAAAGACTCCGCGTCCGATCATAACTCCATCGACACCTGTTTTCTCTACCAGTTTGAGTCCCATCTCGCGATCCATGATATCTCCATTAATCGTCAGCAGAGTATCCGGTGCGATTTCGTCACGCATTTTTTTGATTTCAGGAATCAGTTCCCAATGCGCATCGTATTTACTCATCTCTTTTTTTGTGCGCAGGTGGATCGACAGATTCACGATATCCTGTCTCAGCAGATGAGCGATCCATTCGCGCCATTCATCGAGTCTGCTGTAGCCTAAACGTGTTTTCACACTGACAGGCAGCCCACCTGCTTTCGCCGCTTCGATCAGTTCTGCAGCCACTTCAGGACGCTGAATCAGTCCGCTGCCTTTCCCTTTTCCGGCTACGTTTGGAACAGGACAGCCCATATTGATATCGATCCCGGCAAATCCTGCTTCAGCCATGCCGATACTCATTTCACGGAAATACTTGGGTTCGTCTCCCCAAATATGAGCGACCAGAGGCTGTTCATCTTCAGTGAATGTCAGTCTTCCTCTTACACTGTCACGGCCATCCGGATGACAGTAGCTGACAGAGTTCGTGAACTCAGTAAAGAAGACGTCCGGTCGTCCTGCTTCAGCGATGACATGTCTGAAAACGACATCTGTGACGTCTTCCATTGGCGCTAGAATAAAAAAGGGTTTAGGTAAGTTTTTCCAGAAATTCTCTTTCATATTAAATCCTCTCACTTTAAACATAGTTTATCGATTAATTATTTCTTTGATTACGGTCAGCTTATCACAATCGTTTTATCTAACCCTATCTATTTTAACGATTACAGCTCATTTGTCAAATTATACTTACATTTTGATAGTTCTCAAGTTCAAAGTGTGATGGAAACATGTCTGTTTTCGGGTGTCGTCACATGCTTGAGAAGACATAAACTAGGGGGAATTCACCTCATCTATAAATGTCCAGTATTGAAGCAAAGAAAAAAGAGATTTAATTGGCTTGGTGTCAAAAAGCACTGACTCCATTATAAATGAAATCAGTGCTTGAAATATAATTGATTTAGCGAGAGGTTTTGGGTGGCTGGCAGACCTCACATTTGCGCTGCCCGTTATTCTTAAACTTTGTAAAAGTCTTTTCAAATGTATTGCCACAAGCACATTTGAATGACAGTTTCTGAGAAAACCCGCGGTATTCCGTGGTCAGCAGTGTGCTTTCAGAATTGTTGTTTACGTACTTTCTTATCTCTTCAATAGTCCATCGTTTATTCATTACTTTACACCTCCATAGAGTAACGACCAGATTAGGCATCTAAAGGCATCCCCTAATCAGGTTCCAGTCGTTAGATTCCTGATGCATTATACCATGGAGATTAGATGATTGATAGGTGGTATCTACTTATAGTGTTAATCCCTTTGTATAACTGATAGATTACTGGTAAATGATCAGACCTGGCTGTGGATCGAGATCCAGAACCTCTTCAGGTGTCATTAGCGGATTGTCATAGTGGACGCCTGGCTGATCAGAGAAATGATACCAGAGTTTAAATCCTTTGTATGGAACCTCGCTGGCTTCGGTAACTTTTTCGTGTGTCGCTCGTTTGCCTTCAGGTGCCCCCCATCCCGAAGTATTGTGGACCAGAAGGACCGGATCATAATCCGCTGATATATCTTCGACATCGACGATCATTTTTTCAACAAACTGATGGAAGACAAACTGTCTCGTTCCCTGAATCTCATGCGTTTCAATGTATTCCTGCATTCTTTCCTGCACACCATTCAGTTCAGATCCAGTAATGTGTCCCACTTCCTGCATAGGTCGTTCCGTCCGCCACTCCGGGTCGAGAGCCAGATGGACATTCGGATACCTCAAGAATGACAGGATTTCATTAATTGAATAAGTCGGATGGTTGCGTCCCATCTGATGATCGATATAAACCAGGACGCCTCGCTGATATGCCGCTTCGATGTAGGACATGACCAGATCGTAATTCATCTTATGAACGACGCCTCCAGGCTGAACCGTACCGTAGACAAGATAGATGGCAGGTACCGCTCCTTTGTCTTCATCAGCATCATCATAGGCCTGAGTCGTTTCTTCAAGCAGATCGATCAGATCTTCAAAAGAATGACGCCCGACGATGCCCATAATTTCTGAATTAGGGTGGCCATAATAAGCAACCACTCGATTGTCTTCGAACAAGGTCGGCGAGGTGAAGAATTCATTCATCTCTTTATCATCAAAATTGGTCGACACATGCAGCTCATTCAGATCACTAACCGTAAATTCCGCAGAGACCCAGCCCTCATTCACATCCGAATTATGATGAGCAATCTGATACCAGGTCGCATCGTCGTTTTCCACTTCATCCAGTACACGCACTTCATTTCCTTTGGACAGGCTCCCACGGGATTCGCTGTCTTCACTGCTGTCTGCTCTGACACTCAGACGGTCAGCACTGATGTATACCAAATCTTCCTGGAGACCAAAAATAGATGCTGCCTCCTCTTCCTCTGCTTCTTCTGACTCGTCTTCTTCTGTATCTACAGACTCTTCCGATTCCGCACCTTCCTGTTCATCGTCAGTGTCTGCATCATTCTGTTCGTCAGTTTCCTCAGGTTCGTTCTCCTGAATCTCATTTGCGTCTTCCTGGTTTACATCCTCCTGGTCCTGCTCACATCCCGATAGAGCGATCGTTGATGCCAGTAACAGTGATAATGCTGCTAAGTACGGCTTTTTTGACATGGTCCCATCCTTTCTAACTATTCATTGTCCTGATTAATTTCCCGTCTTTTCCTGCGGATACACGAGCCCCATCTGTCTGCGGCATTCGTCCAGCAGACTCATGACTTCGACTGTACTGTGCGCCGATATCTTTTCGCCTTCTTTTCTGCCTGAACGGATTTCTTCAGCAACGTTTGAGAATTGCTTTCCATAGAGCAGCTCGTCCGTTTCGAATCGCTCTTCTCCATCGTCTGTCTTCAGCACAGCTTCCTTTGCCATATGGAATTTAGGAACAGTAATCGAGCCTTTCGTTCCGGTCACCTCAAAGAAGTGGCCGCCCTCTTCTGACATCGAGACATGCATGGTGGCTTTAAAGTCAGGGTAATGGAAGGTGATCTCTTCCGAATGATCGACCTCGTGCATATCTGCTTCGCAGTCGATTCGATCTGGTTTTCCAAACAGTTCGTAGGCATATCTGACATTGTAAACGCCTAGATCCATCAAGGCTCCACCCAGCATGGATGCAGTCGTCAGTCTGGGATTATCTGTCAGTTTGAGTAAAGGCACGGCGAACGCACTATCTGAGGACACGATGTCTCCTATAGCTCCCGCGTCCACCCATTCTTTGACTTTCAAGGCAGTATCATTGTGCCAGGTCCACATGGCTTCTGAAACATATACTCCTTTTTCAGCTGCATAACCAAGCAGCTCCTTTGTATCCTTTTCATTGAAGGTAAATGGCTTTTCACACAGTACAGGCTTCCCAAGGTCGATCGCCAGTTTAGTGTAATAGGCGTGCTGATCACCATTGACGTTAACATACACGCCTTCGACACCATCGGCCATAATCGCCTCTTCGGCTGTGTCATAAACTCTTCCTCCAAAGTCTTTTACAAAACCCTCGGCTTTCTCCTTTGTTCTGTTCCATGCTGCTACAATTTTATTGTCATCTGTCTGTACAAGTTCGCTGGCCGTAGTTCTGGCAATGCCCCCACAGCCGATGTAAGCCCATCCAAACTTACTCATGTCTGTCGCCTCCGATATATAGGTGTCGCGTACTCTTTACTTCTATTATATTTTGAGGTATCTTCTTTAAACCACCTAGTTTTAAAGAAGATACCTCAACTATCTTTCAAGCTGTTTAAGGATTGCAGTAACTGCATTGACCTGGATCAGCTTGTTCTATTCCTTCTGGATAAAGTTGTTCTTTATTATATCCACACTTTGTGCATTCATATTTCAGCGAGAGGGTAAGTCCTGTAGGCCGTCTGCACCATTCACAAGGGAGCCCTTTTTTGCTGCTGACTGCTTTGTATCCTGGCCATTCACATGCAGGACAAGTGGAAAGAATATTTTTTACCAGGTCTCGTGTAGCTGCTTCGATGTTCTTCATACGCTTGGGATTATACATTGCCCTTACATCTGTTTCAATGAATATCGTCCCATCTGATGACTTAGTCAATGCCTTCTGCACAGCTTCCTTCAGCTGGTCCGTGGAGGTGATGCCTTTTATCATATCGTCCGGGTCTACGGACTGTTCCTTTACTTTAACTACGATTCCAGTATCTGGAAATTCAACTGATTCAGCAAAGCTGCAGGCTTCTTCAAAGCTCGAAATTACTTTATGTTTAAAATAGGTATGTGTCGTAATTGCTGTTCCAATGATTTCCAGGTTCTGAACTTTATCTAACAGCATTACAACTTCACGGTTGCACGGTAGAAAAGGAATCATCGGGTGCGGGCCAAAAGATCCTTCACTCGACACAGCCAAGGTGCATCCAGTTAATTCTATTGCAGCTTCAGCTTTAAGCCTGGCCGCTTCCAGCTGGTTTCCCGTTCGCTCTATTTCTCCAGTAAAGGTTCCGTAACGATCAGAGTCAAAACCTTCCGGCACTTGGATATGAATCCCCAGCTCACTCTCCATAACTGGAGCGATGACTTGCTCTTTTTTATGCATCGTTGCGAGAACAGCTCTTCTGCCTTTGAATAATGCAAACCCTTCTTCTTTATTAACCACCGGTCATTCTCCTTCATTAACTTGTACATAAACAATTTGAACTACTCTATATGAGTTGTTATTTAATTTCTTATATCATACCAGTATGAGGCAGGTTTTGCATCTAATTTCATGTCTATATAGTGTATACTGAACAATTCTAAAACAATGTCATTCCAACATTTACTTCTGTTTTTTGGTATCCTAAGTGCAAGGCTTTTTAATCATTGAGTGATAAAACCGTGCACTTTTACATAGGGAAGGCGATGAATATGTACAAAAAACGTCCACACACGCAACTGACATTTGATGGCTTTAACCAACCATTAGGTCTCACCATGAATCCAGAGAACCGTTGGGTTCAAAAAGCGAGCCTCCTACCTTGGGAAGAGCTAGAAGAAGAATATGCCTCATTATTCAAAAGTGAAAAAGGCAATGTTGCCAAACCTTTCCGCATGGCGTTTGGTTCCCTGTTGATTCAGAAGGAATACGACTATTCTGATGAAGAATTGGTTCTTCAAATTCAAGAAAATCCCTACCTGCAGTACTTCATTGGTCTGCCTGGTTATCAAGATGAAAAGCCATTCGATTCCTCAAGTTTGGTTCATTTCCGCAAGCGATTAACCGCAGAGAAATTGGCTCATATCAACGAACGCCTCCTGGCCTTCCACGAAGAAGACGATGATGATGACGACGGTAATCAAAGTGATACTCTTTCTGATGGTGACTCTGAGAGCCAACAAAAGACTCAAGGAGAAGACGAGACGCCTTCAAACAAAGGCACCTTAATGATTGATGCCACGTGTGCGCCTTCTTATATCAAGTTTCCCCAAGATATCGTCTTATTGAATGATGCCCGCCTTCATGCAGAAAAAATCGTGGACGACCTGTGTGAAACGTATGGATCACCTAAGCCACGTATGTATCGCCGCAAAGCCCGCAAAGATTACTTGAGAATCGCTAAGAAGAAAAAGAAATCGAAAAAAATCATTCGTGCCGCCATCCGGAAGCAATTAGGCTATGTGAAGCGAGATATCCGTTACATAGAACACCTTCAAGAACAGGGTGCTGTATTAACGGAAGAACAGGCCATCCGCTTCTATATCATCCAACGTTTCTTTGAACAACAGGACTACATGTATCAAAACAAAACCCACAGTGTTCCGAATCGGATTGTCAGTTTCAGTCAACCCTATCTTCGTCCTATCGTGCGTGGAAAAGCCAAAACACCCACTGAGTTTGGAGCGAAGGTAGACATCAGCCAAGCGGCTGGGTTCCTTCGTATTGAACGGCTGTCGTTTGAAGCATTTAATGAATCTGTAGATTTAATCCCAGCGGTAAAACGGTATAAAGAGCGTACGGGTCATTATCCGGAGCGTGTTCTGGTAGATCAAATTTACCGAACGCGTGAGAACCGAGCGTTTTGTAAGAAGCATACTATCCGTCTTTCCGGTCCGAAGTTAGGAAGACCAAAAAAAGATCAAACAGTGGATAAACAAGTGGAAAGTCAAGATAATCGTGACCGCATCCAAATCGAACGAGAATTCAGCCTTGCCAAAAGATGCCATGGATTGGGCTTGATTCGCACACGGTTAGCTACGACAACCTTAACATCGATCGCTTTATCGATCGTTTCTTTGAATCTGTCCAAAATTCAAAGGGACTTTCTTTGCGCCATTTTTCGAGAGGTCTTTTTAGCTCCAATAGAACTTTTTTATCAGTCCGAAGCCAGCTCTTTTGAAAAATTATCGTTTGTTCAGTAGACACTATATAGTACTTTTACTAGCCATATTTCCGCTCAGCCTGATACAGACTGACCAGGATTTATTCAGATACACATGATCAGCTCGATGAACTTGAAAAGCTTACTGATTTTTTATAAAAAAACACTCATGAGAAAGGTCTCCTAGCGGCCCTTCTAATGAGTGTTTTGATTCCATTTCAGCTTGTAAAATCAGACATTTATCCTTTTATGAACATCTTTGATCAGGGGACGAATATAGTCCGGGCTGGAATGGTCGTAGGATCCATTCAAAGCTTGTCTTGTCCCCATTGCTGCTTCTGACTTCTCCTTTTTCCCATCCATTATCATTTTATACACTCTCATTATGGCTCTGGATCTTATCTTCATTTTTTCAAAGTTCAATCCGCTCTCAAAATAGTGAAAAGGTACTGAAGATGTTTCTGATGAATGAAAACTGTTGGCAACGATAGCCCTGACAGTCTGTTCGTCGTATGGTGCTCCCCCAGTAGCAAAGTATACAACCGGTCCAGACCATCCTGATTTATTCATTTTAGAATGAAAGGATTTGAGCTTACGCATGCGTCCAGCTCGTATACCTGCTCCAAAGACAATCAGGTCAGCATGCAAAAATTCTTCAGCCTTCACTTCTTCTAGAACCAGACAGTCACTGTCAAGTTCCTTACTGATCCATTTTGCATACTGTTTCGTCATCCCTGTTTCAGATGTGTAGATTATGACGATTTCAGCCATTGGTTCCTTTCCCTCCTTATTTGTATTGAGACACCTAGGAAACTATAGATGCTCTATATAAGTGGATTTAGGGTTTTCTCTTTTGAGTTTTCCCTCCACTTATTTTCTTTTTTTAAATTTTTTCACATTTTTATGCTTATTACTTGACTTTTGG
>NZ_BAAGIR010000042.1:0-17056 GCF_054658155.1 Alkalibacterium sp. m-11 | reverse complement strand
ATTTGATTCATAAGAAGACCTCTTTTCTGGATTTGTGGTTATCTCTAGATTAAGGGTCTTCTTTCTTTTTGTCTACTTTAATTTCTTGCCCTACTATTTTACTTTCCGACAACTATTTTACACATAGGAACCGGGTTTTGTGTATAATAATGAGAGTACAGCGGGAGATAGTGACCCGAAATCTTATACTGGGGGATAGAGTCAGCCTGACTGACGATTATATATGAATGAAGAAACATTTCACATGATTAAACGAACAACTGAACTTCAGGGAATCAGCGGATTTGAACACAATGTCCGTGACTTTATGCGAGATGAAATGAACGGACTGGTCGACCGGATAGAAACGGACGGACTGGGTGGACTGTTTGGGGTGAAAGAATCACAGACACCAGATGCACCAAAATTGATGCTGGCTGCACATATGGATGAAGTAGGTTTCATGGTTTCATCCATTACATCAAAAGGACTGATTAAAGTCCTGCCAATCGGTGGATGGAATCCTTATGTGGTCTCATCTCAGCGGTTCACGATTCAGACTAAAAAAGGGGAGTACCCGCTGGTATCGTCTTCGATCCCGCCCCATCTTCTGAAGGACAAGAAGAACACGTCGATTTCCATTGACTCGATTTTGTTTGATGGAGGTTTTGAATCCAAGGAAGAAGCAGAAGAATACGGCGTACGTCCTGGAGACCCTATCGTACCTGTCGTAGAGACCATACAGATGGCAAACAAAAAAACCTTTGCTGGAAAGGCCTGGGACAACCGCTATGGTGTCACACTTGTTCTTGAACTTCTGAAACAATTAAAAGAAGAGCAGCTGCCGAGTACACTGATTGCCGGAGCAAATGTTCAGGAAGAAGTTGGACTAAGAGGAACAAAAGGATCTGTTAGAAAATTCCAGCCGGATGCTTTCCTGGCTGTCGACTGTTCACCTGCAAATGACCTTAACGGAGATAAAGAAGCTTTCGGCCGTCTGGGCGACGGGTTTCTTCTGAGAATTCAGGATCCAGGTATGATTCTTTCCAGAGAAATGAAGGATTATCTCATTGATACAGCAGAGACGAATAAGATTCCTTATCAGTATTTCGTATCCAAAGGAGGGACGGATGCTGTAGCGGCACATACATTGAATGAAGGCATACCAAGCGCTGTGATCGGTGTTCCCGCCCGCTATATCCACACCCATCAATCTCTTTTCCGTATCGATGACTATGAAGCAGCCAGAGAAATGGTCTACCAGATCGTCAAAACATTTGACCGATCAGTACTGGAGACTCTAAAAACATTTTAATCTAAAGAAAACTAAGGAGTTTATACACAATGCAGATAACAACTTATAACAACAATGGACTGAATGATGTCCTGATGATCCAGTTCCAGAAAATGGAAGCAACAGATCAGGTTCCGGAACGAAATGGAGATATCGTCTTGATCAAGTCAAAAGCTGACGGGGAAGATACAGGCATTAACCTCTTCAAAGCCTCTGACTACCTGGAAGGACTGACTGATGGACCATTGGAACTTGATAAAAAAGCTGTAGATAAATTGAACAGTCTGATCGAAGAAGCTGGATTTTCTGTCAAACTGGAATCTGAGACTTCACCAAAATTTGTAGTAGGGTACGTGACAGCATGTGAGCCAGTAGAAGGTTCTGATCATCTGAATCTGACTCAAACTGAAGTTGACAATGGCGAAATCCTGCAGATCGTCTGCGGTGCCGCAAATATTGCTCAAGGTCAAAAAGTTGTGGTTGCCCGCACTGGTGCGGTTATGCCTGATGGAATGATTATCTGGCCCGGTGAACTTAAAGGTATTAAAAGTAATGGCATGATCTGCTCAGCTAGAGAACTGGGACTGCCCCAGGAAGGAAAAGGAATCATGATCCTTTCCGATGATGCAGAAGTGGGCACAGCTTTTTCAGTTTGATAATCTGTAAGGACTAGGGAAGGAGGGGGGAATAGTGTCCTCAAAGTATAGAGAGTTCTTTGAATCATCGAAGAAAAACAGGCCGGAGAGTAAATCTGATGAGCAGTCACTTTCTTTTAAAGACACGTACACACTTCCAGGCGAAGTTAAGCGAAAGGAAGAAATAAAAAAAGAATTCAAAGAGTATTTAGAGCACCCTCAGGGATCTTTCAATAGAACATATATTGATCCTCCTTTTGAAGTAAGCAAAGTCCCGTCGCCAGTATACGGCTATAATAAACCACCTAAGAAGACAAAAAAGCCGACGACCGATTACAGTATACTTAAGCAGGAAATGCAGAAAAAACCTGAAGAATTCTTAATTCTGGAAGAATATGCTACTCAGACTATGAAGGGGAAATGGGGGTTGACGAGTGAACCTGAGGCAACTTCAGAACTACCTGATCAAATAAAAATCCAGAAAGCTAAGTCGACTGTTCGTGAAAAAACTAAAAAGACATATGGGCTTAACCGGACACTGGCTTCGATCATGGATGATGACAGAAATGGCAGCATAAATAGACGAAGCGAAGTGCCTGGACTGTTCAGAAAAGATGACTCCAGCAAAAGATAAATAATTGTACTGGCTTTTTTTGATCATTTCAATTATAGTGTATAACGATGTAAATTTTACAGATCTGAATTTAATGGAGGATTTTTAACGAATGAATCAGGAAACAGTCTACCACTTTGTGGGAATTAAAGGATCAGGTATGAGTGCACTGGCTTTGATCCTTCATGATAAAGGATTCAAAGTTCAGGGGTCAGATGTTAAAAAATACTTCTTTACTCAAAAAAATTTAGAAGATAATCATATCCCTATCTATTTATTCGACGAAGCTAATATTAAGGAAGGCATGACCGTCATAGCCGGAAACGCCTTCCCGGATACGCACGAAGAGATAAGTAAAGCGCTGGAATTGGGGCTGCCCGTGAAAAGGTACCACGACTTCCTTGGAGAGCTGAGCGATCAGTATACCAGTGTAGCTATAACTGGCTCACACGGGAAAACTAGTACGACCGGCCTTCTTTCTCATGTGCTAAGTGGAATCAAGCCGACCAGCTACCTTATTGGAGATGGAACAGGTCGAGGCGAAAAAGATGCAGAGTACTTTGTGCTTGAGGCTTGTGAATACAGACGTCATTTTCTAGCATATAAATCAGACTATGCACTGATAACTAACATTGATTTTGATCATCCGGACTATTATACGAGCATAGAAGATGTACAGGATGCGTTTCTTTCATTCTCACAGCAGATCAAAAAAGCAATTTTTGCCTGCGGTGATGATGTGAGACTTCAGGAACTGCATGCTTCTGTCCCTATCGTCTATTATGGCTTTGATGAATATAACGATTTTCAGGCCAAGACTCTTGAGCGAACGACTGAAGGCTCTACGTTCGATGTGTTTGTCAGAGGGGATTTCTACGGCAAATTCTTCATTCCATCGTATGGAAAGCATAACATCCAGAATGCGCTGGGAGTTATCGCGTTCTCACACTATGAAGGACTCGATCAGGACAAAGTCCAGGAAAGACTTCAGTCGTTTAAAGGTGTAAAAAGACGCTTTACTGAAAAAAATGTAATGGATACAGTCATCATCGATGACTATGCGCATCATCCGGCAGAAATTAGAGCCACTCTAGACGCTGCTCATCAGAAATACCCTGACAGAGACATCGTTGCCGTTTTTCAGCCGCACACATTCAGCAGGACCGTTGCACTTCTAGATGAATTCGGTGAAGCTCTTGATTTGGCTGATGCTGTCTATCTCTGTGATATCTTTACATCAGCAAGAGAACAGGAAGGAACTGTAACGATCAGGGATCTTCTGGTTAAAACTGAAAAAGGCAAAGACATCATTTCAGAAGAAGATATGTCAGCCTTGCTTAAACATAAAAACCAAGTCGTCGTTTTCATGGGCGCTGGTGATGTTGACAAATTCGAGCATGCTTTCGAAGTCATTTTAAGCCAGTCGGAAGCAAAAAATTAATACGCTTAAATAGAGAATGAACTTAAAGCTCCCTTTGCATATAGTAGTGGTATAATACTTATTGTATAGGGAGTTTAAGGACGTTCTCTTTTTCTATTGCGTGAATTTTGATACTATATGTTTAGGATGAATAACTGGGAGTTGAAGAGATTGGCTGATAAAAAGAAATTACTGCTCATAGACGGGCACAGTGTGGCATTCAGAGCCTTTTATGGTCTGCATAGCCAGCTGGAACGAATGAAGAATAGAAACGGACTGCACACCAATGCGCTTTACGGCTTTCATAACATGCTTGAGGTGATCGTTAACAAGGAACAGCCTACACATGCACTCGTGGCATTTGATGCAGGAAAGACTACATTCAGACACGAATATTTCGACGATTATAAAGGCGGCCGGTCAAAAATGCCGTCTGAATTTTCTGAACAGATTCCTTTTATGAAAGATCTTCTTAAAGGGTTCGGTTTGCAGAGCTATCAGCTTGAAAACTATGAAGCAGATGACATCATAGGAACGCTGGCTAAAGAAGCTGAAGAAAACGGTTTTGAGGTCGTCATTCTGACCGGAGACAGGGACCTTACTCAGCTTGCTTCGGATAGCATTCGGGTGGACATCACTAAAAAAGGAGTCAGCGACTTAAAAGAGCACACCAAAAAGTCGATTCAGGAAGAGATGGGAATCGATCCGATTCAGATTATCGACATGAAAGGACTGGCAGGAGATGCCTCAGACAATATTCCGGGAGTGACCAAGATTGGTGATAAAACTGCTCTCAAGTTACTGCACGAATATGGGTCGGTTGAGAACCTTTATGAGAATATTGAAGAGATGAAAAAGTCCAAACGAAAAGAATACCTGATCAATGAGAAGGAAACGGCATTTCTGAGTAAAAAACTGGCAACCATCGATACTAATGCGCCAATTGAAGTAAAACTGGAAAATCTGACATACAACGGATTGAGTATGGAGGATCTTATCTCTTTCTATAAAGAAATGGATTTCAACTCTCATTTGCAGAAACTCGATACGACAGAATATATGGAGCAGCTGGCCGAAGATGCTGTGGAGGTCGAATATACTTTCTTAAATGAACTGTCATCTTCTCACTTCTCTTCAGATATGGCTCTGTATATCGAAATGCTGAATGAGAACTATCATCATGCTGAAATCGTCTCGATTGCCTGGGGAAATGATGAGACCATTTATGTAACCGATCCTCAGACTGCTTTTGCATCTGCTGCCTTCAAGGCGTGGATCGAAGATGAAGACAGCGGTAAAGTGCTGTATGATGCTAAACGCTCCTATGTCGCTTTGAACAATAAAGGCATGACCCTTAGAGGAATTACATTTGATATCATGCTTGCGTCCTATCTGCTGACAGCTGAAGACAGCAGCAGTGGCGATATCGTCGATGTAGCCAGAAAACATAATTACGACCACATCACGCCTGATGAAGTTGTTTATGGAAAAGGGAAAAAAATAAAAATACCTGAAGACAGTTCTCTTATGCATGATCATGTGGCGCGTAAGGTCTTAGGCATCTATCATCTGTCGGATTCGATGGAAAAAGAACTCAAAGAAAACGAACAGGAAGATCTGCTTAAAGAAATGGAACTGCCTCTGGCCATAGTGCTTGCTGATATGGAGATACAAGGCATCACTGCTGATGCAGAACGACTTGAACGAATGAAAGAAGAATTTGGTACGACACTTGAATCAATCGAAGAAAGAATCTATGAAGAAGCCGGAGAAACGTTCAACATCAATTCTCCCAAACAGTTAGGTGTGATCCTCTTTGAGAAAATGGGTTACCCAGTCATCAAGAAGACTAAGACCGGGTATTCTACAGCACAGGATGTACTCGAAAAGCTGAAGGATGAAGCACCGATCGTTGAACATATTCTGCAGTACCGACAGATTGCCAAAATACAGTCGACCTATATCGAGGGACTGCTTAAAGTCATCGATCCGCAGACGAGCAAGATCCATACACGCTACCTGCAGACCGTTGCACGTACAGGACGACTGAGCTCTGTCGATCCTAATCTGCAGAACATCCCTGTCCGTCTTGAGGAAGGCCGGAAGATTCGTCAGGCCTTTGTTCCTAGAGAAAAAGACTGGAAAATATTTGCATCGGACTACTCGCAGATCGAGCTTCGTATTCTTGCGCATATATCAGAAGACGATCACCTGATCAAAGCCTTCCTGGACGACGAAGACATTCATACGACGACGGCTATGCGTGTATTTGATATCGATGATCCCGAGAAAGTTACTTCTGATATGAGACGTGAAGCGAAAGCAGTCAATTTCGGTATCGTTTATGGAATTAGTGACTACGGCTTGTCCCAGAACCTGAACATCACACGGAAGGAAGCTAAAGATTACATTGATACGTACTTTGACCGTTTCCCTGGTGTGAAGGAGTTCATTGATACTGTGATCAGAGAGGCCAAGGAAAACGGCTTTGTCGAAACATTGTTCCATCGACGCAGGTATCTGCCGGACATCAACTCACGCAATTTCAACCTGAGATCTTTTGCGGAACGTACCGCCATGAATACTCCGATTCAGGGAAGTGCGGCAGACATTCTTAAAATGGCTATGATAGAAATGGCTAAACGGATGAAAGAAGAAAATCTGGAAGCGACGATGCTTCTTCAGGTTCACGATGAACTGATATTTGAGGTGCCTGAACACGAGATGGACAAGCTTGAAGCCCTTGTAAAAGAAGTGATGGAAAAAACAGTTGAGCTGTCTGTTCCTCTGAAAGTTGAGAGCAGTGCAGGTGATAACTGGTATCAAGCTAAATAACACATAAAAGAGCGGGAGAAGTCTCGCTTCTTTTATTGTAAAAATTACCAAAGGAAATGAGAGAATACTATGCCTGAATTACCGGAAGTTGAAAGTGTCAGAAACGGTTTAGTCGATCTGGTCAGTGAGAGAACGATCGGCAAAGTCACTGTACGCTGGGACAATATAATTAAAGAACCAAAAATCGAGCTGTTCCAGAAAAATCTGGAAGGCCAGACAATTGAAACGATTAGAAGAAGGGGAAAGTTTCTTCTTTTTATCCTGACTGATTATGTTCTGATCAGCCATTTGAGAATGGAAGGAAAATTCAGACTAGAAGTAGAAGGGACTCCACTGACTAAGCATACCCACGTTATTTTTAGTCTTAATGATGGACAGGAGCTCCGTTATCTGGACGTCAGGAAGTTCGGTAAGATGAGTCTAGTCAGCAAAAAGGAACTCCTGACCCACCCTTCGCTGACCAGCCTTGGACCGGAACCGGTTGAAGAGGAGCTGAGTATCGATTGGATGGCGGAGTATCTCAAAGGGAAAAAAAGGGCGGTTAAAGCCTATCTACTTGATCAGAAGCTGGTGGCTGGGGTTGGGAATATTTACGCAGACGAGATTTTGTATGATGCAGGTATTCGTCCCAATCGTTCAGCTTCTTCGCTGACTGATGAAGAAATCAGCGTACTGAGATCCTCTATTGTGAGGATAATGAAAGAAGCCGTCGAAGCCGGAGGAACAACAATCCGAACATACGCCAATGCCTACGGTAGAGAAGGTAGTTATCAGAATAGTCTGAGGATTTATGGAAAGGTTGGATCAGACTGTCCGATCTGTCATTCACCATTTATTAAAACTAAAGTGGCTCAGAGAGGGACGCACTTCTGCCCGGTCTGTCAGTCATAGAAAGAGGAGGAGAACGATGACATTTATTTTAGGCTTGACAGGGGGGATTGCCACCGGAAAGTCCACGGTCGGCCGCTTCTTTGAATCTCAAGGTATTCCTGTAGTGGATGCAGATAAGGGAGCCAGACAGGTAATGGAACCTGGGCAGGCAGCCTATCATGCCGTTGTGAAGACATTCGGGCAGGAGATATTAACAGAAGATGGAAGGATAGACCGGACTAGACTTGGCGCTATTGTGTTCAACGATCCTGCTAAATTAAGTAAATTGAATGAGACCGTTCATAGTCATGTCCTGAACTGGATAAAGGAAGAAAAAGATAAGCTGATCAAAGCTGGACACCCCCTGGTTGTTCTGGATATCCCTCTGCTTTATGAGATCGGATTTGAAAATGAAGTGGATGCCGTTATGGTGATTTATGTTGACCCGGAGACTCAGCTGAAACGGCTGATGAAAAGAGATAATTTAAGTGAGAATGAGGCACAGATACGAATCGCCGCGCAGGCCTCAATAGACAGCAAGGCTGAGAAAGCAGACATCATCATCGATAATAGGGGCGGTATTGATGAAACGGAAAATCAGCTGAGAACTTGGCTTGACAATAATGGGTATTAGTTAAGTCCCGGAAATGTGGTATACTGTCAGTAAATATTTAATAGTAAAGGACTGAAAAATATGCATTGTCCTAAATGTCAGCACAACGGAAGCAGAGTAGTGGATAGTCGACCGGCAGATGATGGGAAAGCGATCAGACGCAGGAGAGAATGTGAGAACTGTCTCTTCCGCTTTACAACATTTGAGCGGATCGAACAGAGCCCCGTCCTTGTGGTGAAGAAAAATGGGAATCGAGAAGAATTCAGTCGTGAGAAACTGCTGAGAGGCATCCGTAGAGCCTGTGAAAAGAGACCTGTAGCTGCAGCAGCCCAAGAAAAAATCGTAAATAAAGTAGAATATAAAATCAGAGACAATGGAGCCAATGAAGTTCCCTCAACTAAAATTGGAGAATACGTGATGGAAGAACTAGCAGAACTGGATGATGTCGCTTATATCCGATTTGCCAGTGTATATAGACAATTCAAGGATATTGGTGTCTTTATGCAAGAAATGCAGGAACTTGAGAAAAAGAGAAAAGAACATTAAGCAAGGCTGAAAGGATCAATCAACAATGACTTACCCCTGGAAAACTATGAGCCCTAAAGACAGCGTACATCTGATCAGGTTGATGATGTTATCTGATCTGCATATAAAGGCACTTCATAACTTATATCAGCCGCTCCTTGGAAAAGACGCCGTCAGCCTTTTTATGACACTTAAAGAAACACTCGATCAAACCATTGAAAAAGATGTGATGCTCTCTGATTTACTTGTACAGCTCGACTGTGGTGTGAAAGAGTTTTACGAGGCAAGAATCAGACTTGAAGCATACGGCCTCATCAGAGTCTATGTACATGATTCTGATTCGACACGTTTGGCTATCGGTTTAAGTTGTCCTATGCTGCCTGAACAGTTCTTCAAAGATCCGATGATGAAGATGATGCTCACTGAAAAAGTAGGTGAGCGACTGACAGACGACCTGCAAAAAAGATTCAAGGTTCATGATGGAAGGTTGAATGAATATAAAGAAGTCACTAAGTCATTTCTTGATGTCATCCATGTCGATATGAAGAAAATGAGTGAAGCTTCTGAAAATGAAGATGCGGAGGAACGGTCGACTGCGATCAGTGATCAGATTATGGCAACCGAACGATTCGACTGGTCGTTTTTCATTGAAGGTCTGAACAAGAATTATATCAGCCGTTCATCAATCACAACTGATCTCAAACGACTGATTTATACCTTTCATGCCTTATATAACATCAATGAGCTGGAGATGCAGAAATTTGTACTTGAAGTAGCGGATTTGAATACAGGTCAGGTAGATGATCAGAAGCTGACTTCCCTGATACAAAAAGAGTATTTAAAAAAATCCGGCAGTTCAAGGAAGACAGCCGATGTCTTGACTCAAGAAAGCGAGCATAGAGTAAGACAGCTCGAACAAAAAGGTTTTTCGAAAGAAGAAATAGAAATTATTCTGCACTCTGAGCAAGTAAGTCCGTATGCTTATCTGAAATCGATTAAACGTCAGAAAGGCGGATTTGTCTCGTCAAATGAAACATGGCTACTGAAAGAACTTGTTGAGAATGCTCCATTAACTACAGCAGTGATCAACATCCTTCTGAACTATCTGCTTATCATCAAGAATTCCCCTAGCATAGAAAAAGGACTTGCAACTAAAATAGCGAATGACTGGGCACAAAGCCAGGTGAAGACACCTGAAGACGCTATGGAGAAAGTAAAACAGCTTTATGCATCATTCGGTCAGAAAAATCAGAAAGCAGCACCTAAGGGAAACTATTCTAAGACTCAAAAAAATGGATCCCATGCCCGCCAGGAGACCCTTCCTGACTGGGCCTTGGAAGGGTCTGTAAAAGATGAACGGCTCAGTTCAGAAGAAGAGGAAGCTTACAAAGAAAGACTTAAACGAATCCGCAACAGGAAAAGTGGTGAATCATAATGGATAGTATAAAAGATCAGCTGGCTAAACTGATGGATTCAGGAAAAGTCAGCGACATGTTCAGTCAGATCATGAAAAAAGATGTTATGAGTGATCCGGACGTAAGAGAATTTCTTTCTGAGCATAAAGAAGCATTATCAAAAGAAGCTATTGAAAGAAGTGCTTCTGAACTATATGAATTTGTATCCGAAAAGAAAAAAGTGCAGAACAGGAGTAATAGCCTGGCTCCGGGATATGAACCCAAGCTCATCCTGAATAATCATCGGATCGATGTGACTTACGTTCCTACTCGAGAACTTCTTTCACGTCAGAAGGAAGTAAAGATCAAAAACAGGATAAAATCCCTTTATATGCCGAAAGATCTCAAAAATGCCAGGCTTGAAGATTTTGAAGCGACAAGAAAACGGCAAGATGCTTTCGAGAAGGCAATTACATTTATAGATGACTATCTTGAATCGCCCAGGTCATACCATAAAGGTCTCTACCTTCAAGGACCGTTCGGTGTGGGGAAGACTTTCCTTCTGGGGGCCGTGGCTCATGAATTGTCGCAGCATGGCCATTCAACTACGCTGGTTCATTTTCCTACCTTTGCGGTTGAAATGAAAAACGCAATCGGGAATAATACGACAGAAGATAAGATGGAAAAGCTTAAACGAGCGAAGATACTGATGATCGATGATATTGGAGCAGATTCCATGTCATCCTGGATAAGAGACGATGTACTTGGTGTCATTCTTCAATTCAGGATGCAGGAAGAGCTGCCGACATTCTTTACATCAAACTTCAGTATGGATCAGCTTGAAAAAGAACACCTGAGTGTGACACAACGAGGTGAAAGAGAGCCTCTGAAAGCCAAGCGGATCATGGAGCGTATTCGTTTTCTGTCTGAGGAAGTGGAAATGTCAGGAGATAATCGACGTCAAAATAAAAGTTGATTTGACCTGCAAGAAGTGATAAAGTACTATCTATATTAAGAATAATACCACTTTGAGAAAGACACCATCGTTCAACAGTAATTAAAAGAGAGGAAGATCCCGGCTGAAAATCTTCCATTAATGAACAGATGACCCCTTTCGAGTGCAGGTCCGAACAAAGTAGGATCTGCCGTACACTCTGCGTTAAAGAGCGAAGAGATTAGAATGGCTCATGGCTGTTCTATAAACTTGGGTGGAACCACGTATATTAAACGTCCCATTGGATAAGACAGCTTATTCAATGGGACTTTTTTAATGAAAATAGGAGGAATTGGAATGTCGGAAATGATTAATGTTATTTTGCCGGATGGCTCTTCGAAGAAAGTTTCTAAAGGCACAACGCCTAAAGAGATTGCTGGTGGGATTGCCAAGTCTCTTGAGAAAAAAGGCCTGGCAGCTAAATGGAATGGAGAACTGGTCGATTTCAGTCGTGAACTGAATGAAGACGGAGCACTTGAAATCGTTACGCCTGATCATGAAGATGCTCTGTCAATTTTGAGACACTCTGCTGCCCATCTAATGGCTCAGGCGATCAAACGTCTATATCCGGATGTGTCATTCGGAGTAGGGCCCGCTATAGAAAATGGGTTCTACTATGATACAGATACTGAGCAGCCTATTACTGAGGAAGATCTGGAAAGAATTGAAAACGAAATGATGGCAATTGTGAAAGAAAATCTGCCTATTATTCGAAAAGAAATCTCTAGAGCAGAAGCGCTTGATTTGTTTAAGGATGACCCATACAAACAGGAACTGATCAATGATCTTCCAGAAGATGAAGAACTGACAGTCTATGAGCAGGGAGAATTTGTCGACCTGTGTCGTGGTGTACATGTGCCTTCTACAGGTCGGATACAAGTCTTTAAACTATTATCCCTTGCAGGGGCTTACTGGAGAGGGAACTCTGACAATAAAATGATGCAGCGTGTATACGGAACAGCTTTCTTTGATAAAAAATCACTGAAAGAGTACCTTAAGATGCGGGAAGAAGCAAAGCAGCGGGATCACCGTAAATTAGGTAAAGAGCTGGAGCTTTTCATGCTGTCACCAGAGGTCGGTTCAGGTCTTCCATTCTGGCTTCCTAAAGGAGCTACGATCAGACGTGTAATTGAACGATACATCACTGACAAGGAAATCAGCCTAGGTTATCAGCATGTCTATACACCAATCATGGCGAACGTTGACTTTTATAAGCGTTCAGGCCACTGGGATCATTACCATGAAGACATGTTTCCACCAATGGATATGGGAGACGGGGAAATGCTTGTTCTTCGCCCAATGAACTGTCCGCATCATATGATGGTCTTTAAAGATGATGTCAGAAGTTACCGTGACCTGCCGATCCGCATCGCTGAACTGGGACAGATGCACCGTTATGAGAAGAGCGGGGCTTTGTCAGGCTTGCAGCGTGTTCGTGAAATGACCCTGAACGATGCACACGTGTTTGTCCGTCCGGATCAAATCAAGGAAGAATTCAGCCGAGTCGTCAAACTTATGCTGGCTGTCTATGAAGACTTTGACATTAAGGATTACCGCTTCAGACTGAGTTATAGAGATCCTGAAAATACTGAAAAATACTTTGACGATGATGCCATGTGGATGAAGGCTGAGTCTATGCTGAAGGAGACACTTGATGATCTCGGCCTGGAATACTTCGAGGCAACAGGGGAAGCAGCATTTTATGGGCCTAAACTGGATGTTCAGGTCAAGACAGCAATGGGCATCGAAGAAACGCTCTCTACTGTTCAGCTTGATTTCCTTCTGCCAGAACGGTTCGACCTCACGTACGTCGGGGAAGATGGACAAGATTCTCATCGGCCAGTTGTAATCCACCGCGGGGTCGTATCAACGATGGAACGTTTTGTCGCATATCTGATTGAACGATACAAAGGCGCATTCCCGACATGGCTGGCACCGATACAGGCTAAAATCATTCCTGTCAATCTTGATATCCATGGGGAGTTCGCAGAACAGCTGAAAAACAGGCTGGCAGCTAAAGGCTTAAGAATAGAAGTCGATAATCGTAATGAGAAAATGGGTTACAAGATCCGAGAAGCTCAGACACTCAAGATTCCTTATCAGCTGGTTATCGGGGACAATGAGATGGCTGATGACTCAGTAGCTGTCCGTAAATACGGTGAAAAACAGACTAACACTCTTGCTATAAATGATTTCATTCAGCAGATGGTAGAAGAGAATACTAAATAAATGTCATGACCCATTTGACATAGGATGCTTGTTGTGATATTATATAAAAGTTGAGAAAACAAAGCAGAAGCCCCCGCTTCTCGCCTTATGGACATCTGTTCATGGGCAGATATGGACACGTATATATAAGGCATGCGCTTGTGTGTGCCTGATGCGGAGAACAGGCGGGAATTTCTATGCAGATAGATACCCCGCCTTTTTCTGTGCTTTTCTCGCAAATACTTTGGAGGTGACCACCATAGCTAAAGACATGATTGTCAACGACCGTATTCGTGCAAATGAAGTACGTTTGATCGGAAAAGACGGTGAACAGATAGGTGTAGTCCAACGCAAAGAGGCACTAAGATTAGCAGAGGAAGCCAACATGGACCTTGTATTAGTCTCGCCTAATGCTAAACCACCAGTGGCTCGGGTAATGGACTACGGCAAGTATCGCTATGAACAGCAGAAAAAAGAACGTGAAGCAAGAAAGAATCAGAAAGTTGTCAACATCAAAGAGATTCGCTTGAGTCCAACGATCGATGACCACGATTTTGATACGAAATTGCGTAACGCTCGTAAGTTTCTGGAAAAAGGCGATAAAGTCAAAGTCTCTATCCGATTCAGAGGACGAGCAATCACTCACAAGGACATTGGACGTGAAGTACTGGAACGCATGGCTGAAAAAGCATCTGATATTTCACAAGTCGAATCAAAGGCTAAGATGGATGGCCGCAGCATGTTCTTGATGCTCGCACCGAAAAGTGAAAAATAAAGAAATAACTGTGATATAGTTATTTTCTGATCATTATTATAGAAGAGTATTGGAGGAAATCAAAAATGCCTAAGCAAAAAACGCATAAAGGTTCAGCAAAACGATTCAAAAGAACTGGTACTGGTAAACTGAAAAGAAGTCACGCAAAAACAAGCCACATGTTTGCGAACAAAACTCAGAAACAGAAACGTAAACTGCGTAAATCAGCACTGGTTTCTAATAGTGACTACAAACGCATCAAGCAACAGCTTGCTAAAATGAAATAATAGATTCTAGGATTGTATTGAAGGAGGAAAAACAATGGCACGAGTAAAAGGTGGAGTCGTCACTCGCAGACGCCGTAATCGCGTATTAAAATTAGCTAAAGGATATTATGGTGCTAAACATCGCTTGTTCAAAGTTGCAAAACAGCAAGTAATGAAATCATACATGTATGCTTACAGAGACCGTAAACAGAACAAGCGTAATTTCCGTAAACTATGGATTGCACGTATCAACGCTGCAGCACGTATGAACGGATTGAGCTACTCTAAATTTATGCACGGACTTAAATTAGCTGAAATCGACATGAACCGTAAAATGTTGGCTGACTTGGCTGTCAACGATGCTGATGCATTTTCAGCTCTGACAGACAAAGCAAAAGATGCTTTAAACGGTTAATTCATTTACCTTATAATGATCAGTTTATAACTGGTTGTTATAAGGTTTTCTTTTGTATAAATAATTGAAACAATATTTACGTTCTTTTATCAGAACTTCATGGTATAATATAAAAGATATTCCTATCAGGAGAAGTTTATGGAAGAAAATTACTATACATAAGCTGTTCAAATAGTTATATGTAGTTATGTCAGTTATATTTTCGATAAATACGATCAGGTAAGGGGTGTGTCCAGAATGGAGAAGGCTAAGAAAAGAATTGCAGTTGTCGGCAGTGGAATTACCGGTCTGACAGTTGCCTATCGCTTGCAGCAAACAATAAAAGAACAGGATCTTCCTTATGAAGTCATTGTCCTGGAGTCTTCTATACGTTCCGGTGGTAAACTATATACCATGAAATTCGGAGAACAGTTCATCGATCTGGGAGCAGAGTCTATCGACACGCGCCTGCCTGATGCAATCGGACTGATTAAAGAATTAGAGCTCGAAGACCAAGTGGAATACAGTCAGAATGGAAAACCTGATATCTATGCATTCAACAAGTTGTATCAGCTCGACAGTGATACCTATAAGGGGATTCCAGTAAAAAGAACAGACATATGGAAATTCGATCTGATTTCTTTTCAGGGGAAACTGTCTTTCCTGAAAGATACATATTTTTCCAGAACTGAAGAATCTGAAGAAGTGTCAACTAGGGACTACTTTGCTCAAAGAGTAGGAGATGAAGTAGCAGAATATGCAGCTGAGCCTTATATTTCTAAAGTCTATTCAAGTGAAATAGACGAAATAGGGATAAAAGGGCTGAATGAACCCTTGTTTGCTCTTGAAAAGGAACATGGGACGATCACAAAAGCACTTGAAGCTCACCCGGAACTCATTGATGGGGATGGCAATTATCTGACATTTATGGATGGGCTTGAGACATTGACACGTGAATTATCTGAACGCCTTCAACAGAACATCAGGTATTCAAAGAAAGTGACTGATATTAAAAAAAGCATCAGTCATACCTATATAGTCGATATCAATAAGAAAGAGCAGCTAAGAGTGGACAGTGTCGTGGTAGCTACTGATTCTGGAGCTTATAATCAGATTTTTTCAGACATCGAATTAAGTGATTATTTCAAGGACACTAAGATGGGGTCAATAGGGTTTGTTCTGTTCAGTTTTCCAAAAGGGGCTTTGAAGAATCCTCCTGAAGGAAACGGCGTACTGTCGGTCAGACGTAATAACTCTTATATACAAAGCATCGTGTGGCTGAATAAAAAATGGGCGCATCATGCACAGAAAGATGAAGAGTTATTAGGGGTCTATTTTGGTCGGAGCTCGGACAGTATTATGATGTCACTCAGTAACAAGCAAATTGAAGAGGCCATTTTAAAGGATCTTAACAAGATGCTGTCAATTGAAGTTGACCCAAATTATCGTATTATCAAGCGATGGCCCAATGCAATACCGCAGTTCAGTGTCAATCATGAAGAGCGGACAAAAAATCTCAATGAATTTCTTGAAGAGAAATATCCCGGTCTGTATCTCATCGGGAACGGGATGGACGGATTTGGTGTGAACAACTGTATTCGACAGGGAAATAATACAGCTATGGAAGTCATCAACTACTTAAAAAATACAATATAGTTTTCTAAATGATTTTAATTGAGAACTGAGACTTAAAAACAACCGATCCTGGACACTTATGTGCAGCTTCGGTTGTTTTTTTTCAAAATTCCCGTATCCTATAACTAAAGACAATCATACAAGGAGGAGTCTGTAAAAAATGAAACTGACTGTCCTAGGATACTATGGCGGATACCCTACTAATAATATTGGTACGAGCTCTTACCTGCTGGAGTCTGACAGTTTTCACTTGCTTATGGATGCTGGAAGTTACAGTCTACTGACAATGGAGAAATATGTTGATCCGCTAGATCTTGATGCAGTATTACTTTCTCACTATCATCATGATCATATCGCAGATTTAGGTGTTCTGCAGTTTACCAGACTGCTGAAAAGAGATGAGCACGGCAACAGGGCCCACATGCTTCCAATATACTGTCATAATGAAGACGTTGCTCATTTTCAACAAATGACTTTAGAAAACGTTAGTGAGGGGATACCTTTTGAGACTCCCACGGCTAAAGCCGCAAGCCCGAACCTTTCGGTTTGACGGGTGGGATTCTTGAGTGCTTGTACGAACGCAGTCCATTTCTGTTTTGTTCAAGCCTCAAGGTGAGGGCATCTCAT
>NZ_BAAGIR010000041.1:0-17158 GCF_054658155.1 Alkalibacterium sp. m-11 | reverse complement strand
AAGTCCAATGGGACAACTGAAGAAAATGTTTGGGTAATGAAACACACAGAATGAGCCATTTTAATATTAAAATTGAAGAGTTACCATCTCTAGAAAAAAAGTTTCCGCCAAAGTCTTGACACATACTTTGTTTACATTATTTATTGACAACGCTTTATTTGTTGTTATAATAGTCTCAAGAAAGTCATTACATCTTTATTTTGAAAAATAAATTTCAGGAAATAAGGTGTTGTTGTGAATGATAAGCAAAGAATGATTCAGGAATATGTTCCAGGGAAACAGGTCACATTAGCCCATGTCATTGCAAATCCTGACAGGCATTTGTACAGTAAGTTAGGATTGCCGGCCAAAAGCAATGATGCCATCGGGATATTGACGATCACTCCCAGCGAAGCATCGATTATAGCAGCAGACATTGCGACTAAGGCAGCTGATATCCAAATAGGATTTGTTGATCGGTTCAGTGGGTCAGTAGTATTTACGGGTGCAGTTGGGGCTGTTGAAGCTGCACTGGCAGATGTGCTAGCAAGTTTAGGGAAAATACTGGGAACATCAGACGTGAGGATCACTCGGACTTAACAAGAAACATGCTAATAATAGTTTTGTAAACATCGGTGAGAGGTGTGACAAAATGCAAAAAATTGTGATAGTCGACGGAGACTTAGCAACTATTGAAACAATCAAGACCTTACTTAATGGAGAAGATTACAAAATAAGCGGAGTTGGAAAAGACGGTTTTGCAGCTCTTGAACTATGTAAGATAGAAAAACCAGATATACTGATAATCAATTCAACTCTTCCAGTGTTAAGTGGAATAACAGCCGGAAGGAAAGTGATTGCAGAGAACAATGTAAAAGGAGTCATTTTTCTGTGTGACGATGATTCAGAAATCACTAAAGAAAACCTTGAAAAGATCAGAAGCAGAAAAACGATTGGCTGGCTATCAAAACCTATACAGAAGGAGGCCTTGCACGCGACCTTATACCTGGGTAGTGAGCAGACATCTGTAATTGAACAGCTTGAAAAGGAAGTGTACAAAGCTAACAAGAAATTAGTGGAAAGAAAAGTAATTGAAAAAGCTAAAGGCTTTCTCATGGAGGAGCAGCAGTTAAGTGAGCCTGAAGCCTATCGCTTTATACAGAAACTGAGTATGCAGAAGCGTACTTCTATGGTTGAGATAGCTGACATTATATTACTAGGTGTTTAAAACTAAAAATACAGCAAGTGACGTAACTTGTGGTAAAAGCAAAGATGCTTAAAAAATGGCTCACAGAGTCATTTTTTAAGCATCTTTGCTTTTTGATTGGAGGGCAGATAAAGCACAGGAAAAGCAACAGGATAAAACTGATAGACCAATGTGATGCTTGATAAGAAAAGCTCACAAAAATAGATAAAGGAGGCGCAATATGTCGCAGGAAGCATTAGGAATGATCGAAACAAAAGGGTTGATAGGCTCGATCGAAGCAGCAGACGCAATGGTCAAAGCTGCCAACGTCACTTTGATCGGAAACGAGAAAATCGGTTCTGGTCTGGTCACGATCATGGTTAGGGGTGATGTGGGGGCTGTAAAAGCAGCTGTCGATGCTGGAATAACAGCTGCCGAAAGAGTCGGAACGGTAGTATCAAGCTATGTTATTCCAAGACCACATACAGATGTTGAGAAAATTCTACCTGTCAAAGGTGATGATGACAAATGAGCAATCAGAACGAGTTGATAAACAGCATTTTAAGTAAAGTAATGGACAAAATAGATAACAATGGGGAGCAGAAGACTTTCTCGAAAGGAGATTTAACTATGGTGAACAATGCAAGCGGTTTAACAGAATATATTGGAGCAACAAAAACTGGGGATACAATCGGTCTGGTTATTGCCAATGTAGATTCCCAGTTACTGGATGCCATGAAATTGGAGAAATCATACAGATCTATCGGTATCATCGGAGCAAGGACAGGGGCCGGACCTCATATCATGGCTGCTGATGAAGCGGTTAAGGCGACTAATACTGAAATCGTACTGATCGAACTGCCTCGGGATACTAAAGGCGGTGCGGGTCATGGTTCTCTGATCATTTTTGGTGGAGAAGATGTATCTGACGTTAAACGGGCTGTTGAAGTGACCCTTCAGGAAGTGGAAAGAACATTCGGAGATGTCTATGCCAACGATGCTGGGCATCTGGAATTACAATACACAGCTCGAGCCAGCTATGCTATCAATAAAGCATTCGGGGCACCAGTTGGGAAGTCGTTTGGATTGATTGTTGGGGCACCAGCAGCAATAGGCGTAGTGATGGCCGATGCAGCAGTGAAATCTGCCAACGTTGAGGTCGTGGGCTACGGCTCACCAGGTAATGGAGGAACCAGCCACTCCAACGAAGCGATTTTACAGATCACAGGAGATTCCGGAGCTGTTCGTCAGGCTGTTATCTCAGCGAGAGAAATTGGCAAGAAAATGCTTTCCAGTCTAGGAGATGAACCTACCAGTAGTGCTTCATCATATATTTAACAGGAGGTAGTAAATATGAAGTCAAAACGATTTGAAGTTCTAGCGAACAAGCCGGTCAACAAAGACGGTTTTGTCAAAGAGTGGATCGAAGAAGGATTTATCGCCATGAACAGTCCACAGGATCCTAAACCAAGTGTCCGTGTTGAAAACGGAGAGATCGTGGAGCTGGATGGAAAACGCAAAGAAGATTTCGATCTGATCGATAGTTTCATTGCAGCATACGGCATCAACAAAGATAATGCTGAAAAGGTCGTCAAAATGGATTCACAGGAACTGGCTAATAAACTTGTCAATCCAAACATCTCGCGTGCGGAACTGATCGACCTTACATCAGCAATGACACCTGCGAAGGTATGTGAAGTGGTCAGCTATATGAACGTAGTTGAAATGATGATGGCAGTTCAGAAAATGAGATCCAGGAAAAAACCGGCAACGCAGGCACACATTACTAATGTACGTGACAATCCGGTTCTGCTTGCAGCTGATGCAGCTGAAGGAGCTTTTAGGGGCTTTGATGAGCAGGAAACAACTACTGCAGTTGCCCGTTACGCTCCCTTGAATGCCATTAGTGTCATGATCGGTTCAAATGTAGGGAAACCTGGAACGATGACACAATGCGCTTCTGAAGAAGCGACGGAGTTGAACTTAGGTATGCGTGGGTTCACTGCATATGCAGAAACCATCTCAGTTTACGGGACAGAAGATGTCTTTACTGATGGAGATGACACCCCATGGTCTAAAGGATTCCTGGCTTCCGCATACGCCTCTCGTGGCATCAAGATGCGCTTTACTTCCGGAACTGGATCTGAAGTACAGATGGGATTCGCAGAGGGGAAATCCATGCTTTATCTGGAAGCAAGATGTATCTTCCTGACTAGGGCTGCTGGTGTACAGGGTCTGCAGAATGGTTCCATCAGTTGTATCGGGATTCCTGCTGCTGTTCCTTCAGGTATCCGAGCTGTACTTGGCGAAAATCTGATAACGGCTATGATGGATCTGGAGAATGCTTCAGGAAATGACCAGACATTCTCTCACTCCGATATGCGACGCACTGCACGTTTGATGATGCAGTTCTTACCGGGTACTGACTTTATTTCTTCTGGATATTCTGCTACACCGAACTATGATAATATGTTCGCCGGATCAAACACAGATGCTGAAGATTTTGATGATTATAATGTTATTCAGCGGGATTTGAAGGTAGATGGAGGATTGCGTCCTGTTACAGAAGAAGACGTGGTACGGGTTAGAAACAAAGCAGCAAGAGCCATTCAAGCAGTCTTCGACTATCTGGGCCTTCCAGCCATAACAGAGGAAGAAATCGAAGCGGCTACTTATGCACATGGAACCAAAGATATGCCTCACCGTAATGTCGTTGAAGATTTAAAAGGTGCGTCAGACATCCTTAATAGAGGAATTACAGGCTTGGATATTATAAAAGGGCTGGCTGAAAACAACTTCAAAGATGTGGCGGAAAATGTACTGAACCAGTTGAAACAGCGTACAGCAGGCGACTTCCTGCAGACTGCAGCAATATTTGATAAAGACTGGAATGTCTTCTCAGCTGTCAATACGCCTAATGACTATGCCGGACCTGGTACAGGATATCGTTTAGAGGGAGAAGAATGGGAGAAAATCAAGAATATTAGAAATGCAATCGACCCTAGAGATATTTAGGAGGAGGGATAAACATGACAGAAATTAATGAACATTTACTACGAACTATTATTGAAGAGGTCATTCGTGAAATGGGAGACAGCAGTGATAAAGTGTCTTTCAAACAGGGTGAAACAGACGCATCATCTACTTCTTCAAAATCGACACCTGCTAAAGAAGAAAACTGGTTGAAAAATATTGGGGATGCTAAATCCGGCACATCTAAAGATGAAGTGGTCATTGCCGTTGCTCCCGCTTTTGCGGCCTCTCAGACAACTAATATCGTTGGTGTGCCTCACAAAGAAATCATCAGACAGATCGTTGCCGGCATAGAAGAGGAAGGGTTGACAGCCCGACTGATCAAGGTCTTCAAAACATCCGATGTTGCATTCGCTTCGGTAGAGGGAGACCATTTGTCAGGATCCGGAATAGCCATTGGATTGCAGTCCAAAGGAACAGCAGTTATCCACCAGCGGGAACTGCAGCCGCTGTCGAACCTGGAACTTTTCCCGCAGGCACCGCTGTTAACTTTGGAAACATACCGGGCGATCGGAAAAAATGCAGCTAAATACGCAAAAGGTGAATCCCCTACACCAGTGGAGACACTCAATGACCAGATGGCTCGTCCGAGGTACCAGGCATTGTCTGCTTTACTGCATATCAAAGAGACCAAAGAAATAAGAAAAGGGATTAAACCACAAGAATTTACTATAAATATATAAGGAAGTGAAATTATGACTACAGAAGTTGAAAACATGGTTAGAAAAATCCTGGAAGATATGAATAGTGGGAATACAACTACAACAGTTTCATCATCCACTAGCCAGTCAGGGTCAGCCAACCAATCAGGTTTTGGAAATGTCACTGTAAAAGACTACCCGATCGCCCAGAAACATCCGGAATGGGTAAAAACATCAACCGGCAAAACGTTTAAAGATATTACTCTGGAAAACGTTATGAATGGGAGTATCCAGCCACAAGATGTCCGAATAACTGCAGATATCCTGAAAGCGCAGGGGGATATTGCTAAAAGTGCGGGACGTCCGGCAATTACAAATAACTTCTCAAGAGCATCAGAGCTGACTACCGTACCGGACGAGCGAGTTCTGGAGATTTACAATATGCTGCGTCCTTACCGTGCGACTAAACAGGATCTGATGGATATTGCACAGGAACTCGAATCAAAATATGATGCGAAAGTGACAGCGAATTTCATTCGTGAAGCAGCCGATAATTACGAGAAACGCAAGAAACTTAAAGGTGACAACTAACGGTTAAGGGGAGAGAAGTCTATGCAGAGGATAGTTGGTGTGGATATTGGGAATTCTTCAACTGAAGCTGCTTTAGCAGAAGTGACACCAACGGGGACCGTCAATTTTCTGAGTTCCTCCATTGCCAATACCACAGGTATAAAAGGAACAAGGAAAAACTTACATGGAATCTATGACTCCTTGAATAGTTTGTTGAAAAAGGCAGATTTGACAATCAAAGAGATCGATTTGATACGCATCAATGAAGCCACTCCGGTTATCGGAGATGTAGCGATGGAAAACATTACAGAGACGATCATTACTGAATCCACCATGATAGGACACAATCCAAAAACACCAGGAGGGATAGGTCTCGGAATCGGAGAGACTGTCTCTATCCTGGAATTAGTGAATAATCCTATCGAAGATAAAAATTATATAGTGGTCGTACCTAAAGCTGTAGACTTTTCTTTAGTTGCACAATTGATCAATGCTTACGTTCAAAAGGGGTACAGCATCGTTGGAGCAGTTCTTCAGGCAGATGATGGCGTGCTGGTAAATAATCGTCTGAACAAGCAAATTCCTATAGTAGACGAAGTTTCATTCATTGATAAAGTGCCGATGGGTATGCTGGCAGCGGTTGAAGTCGTAGAGCAGGGGAAAGTGATATCTCAACTATCTAATCCCTATGGTATTGCAACAGTATTCAATCTTTCGCCGGAAGACACAAAGAATATTGTTCCTATCGCAAGAGCACTGATAGGAAATCGTTCAGCAGTTGTCATCAAAACACCTAAAGGGGATGTCCAGGCCAGAACGATTCCAGCTGGAACGATCAGTATTTATGAAAATAGCAGAATTCATACAGTTGATGTTTCAGATGGTTCCGAAAGAATCATGTCTCTTGTATCCTCTTTGGATCACATCGATAATGTGATTGGTGAATCAGGAACTAACGTCGGCGGGATGCTTGAGAAAGTGAGAGCAACTATGGCAGATCTGACAGATAAGGAAATGTCGGATGTTTACATTCAGGATTTACTGGCTGTCGATACATTTGTCCCTTTAGATGTCAGAGGCGGACTTGCTGGCGAGTATTCAATGGAACAGGCAGTTGGAATTGCATCTATGGTCAAATCCGACCATCTGCAAATGTCCATTATAGCGAAAGAAATCGAGAAAAAGTACAATGTCCCTGTTGAAATCGGAGGAGCTGAGGCAGAATCAGCTATCCTGGGAGCTATTACTACGCCTGGAACCGATACGCCTCTAGCTATCCTGGATTTAGGTGCCGGTTCGACAGATGCTTCGATCATTGATAATCAGGGGAAAATCGTATCAAATCATTTAGCTGGAGCAGGGGACATGGTGACAATGATTATCGATTCGGAACTAGGACTTGAGGATAACTATCTTGCAGAAGATATCAAGAAATATCCATTGGCAAAGGTGGAGAGTGTCTTTCATATTCGTCATGAAGATGGAAGTGTTCAGTTTTTCAACGAACCGCTGTCCCCCAATCTCTTTGCGAGAGTGGTCATCGTAAAACCAGATGGGTTGCTGCCTGTTCCTTTAGAAGAATCGATCGAAAAAATAAGACTTGTCAGACAAACAGCTAAAGAACGTGTCTTCGTAACAAATACTATACGTGCGCTGACAAAAGTAAGCCCTACTGGGAATATAAGAGATATTCCATTTGTTGTAATAGTAGGAGGGTCTGCTCTGGATTTCGAGATCCCCCAGCTGGTCACAGACGCTCTGTCCAAGCATGCATTAGTTGCCGGAAGAGGAAACATCCGCGGTGAAGAAGGGCCGCGAAATGCTGTTGCCACAGGTCTGATACTTTCCTACCTGAATGAAAGGAAGTGAATTATGTCGACTGTAGAAACTCAAAGACCGGAAATCATCATCAGTCTTCAAAAGACAGTAGATGAAGAAGAATTAAACGAGGTTCTGTTCGGGATCGAAGAAGAGGGAATCCCTTATTCAATTATCAGAAATGATAATATACCTGCAGTAGAAGCAGCATATGCTGCAGCTTTAAAATCGAAACTCTCCGTTGGAATCGGGTGTTCCGATAAGGAAGTTGTCGTTCATCAGAAGATTCTGAAACCGGAGAAGTTCCTCTTTAAAGTTTCAGATTATCGATCTAAGTCTCCAGAATCAAAGCGAACCTTGGGGAGCAATGCGGCTAGGTTAGTAAAAGGAAATATTTTTAAAGTAGATGTAGATTTGGAGGTGTCATTTTGAACGACGCAATCGGTTTAATAGAAGTAAGGGGGCTGGCATCAGCTGTCAATGTTGCAGATATCATGTTGAAAGTTGCATCAGTCGAACTGCTAGGGATCGAAAAGGCTAATGGTTCCGGCTGGATGACAATCAAAGTATGTGGAAATGTCGGAGCTGTAAAAGCTTCTGTAGATTCAGGTACTGCTAAAGCAAAAGAGTCTGATGCTTTTGTTTCTTCAATAGTCATTCCAAGACCTGCTGAAGGGATAAAAGAGCCATTCTTTAAAACAAAACAGCCGGAAGATTCATCGGACACTTCAGAAGACAGGTCTAAACCAGAAAACGAAGAATCAGAGCAGACTGTCAAAAATGAAGGATCCGAAGAAAAGAAGGATGATAAAAAAAATACACTTGAAAAAACGAGTGTAAAAGCAGAACCAGAGCAGACTGCAGAGCCTGACAATGGGAACAAAAAAGAAAGAGCATCCAGTGATGAAGTAGTGAAAAAAAACATCACTAAACCTAGAGCTTCCAGTAGGCAGAAACCTAAAACTAAAAGAACAGTTTCCAGTAGTAAAGCAGCTGAGGAAGTAAAGGAAGCTACAAGCAAGGACGAACAGAAAAACGTGAGTGATAAATCAAACTAGGGAGATGAAGAAGAATGAACAACGCTTTAGGTATGGTCGAAACAAAAGGACTGGTGGCAGCAATCGAAGCTGCCGATGCGATGGTGAAGGCAGCGAATGTCAGCTTGGAAGGGTATGAAAAAATCGGATCAGGGCTGGTAACCGTCATGGTAAGAGGAGACGTCGGAGCTGTCAAAGCAGCAACAGACGCAGGAGCTGCAGCAGCACAAAGCGTAGGAGAACTGGTATCGATTCATGTAATCCCTCGACCACATAATGACGTGGAAAAGATTCTGCCTAATAAGTAGACTAACGTATCACTATTCAGAGAGGGTGGAGGAAATGAATAATGCACTAGGTATGATCGAAACAAAAGGGCTGGTGGCAGCGATCGAAGCTGCCGACGCCATGGTAAAGGCAGCGAATGTCAGCCTGGAAGGGTATGAGAAAATCGGATCAGGATTGGTAACCGTCATGGTAAGAGGAGACGTCGGAGCTGTCAAAGCAGCAACTGATGCTGGAGCCGCAGCTGCCCGAAGCGTAGGGGAACTGGTATCGACCCATGTGATCCCTCGACCACATAATGATGTAGAAAAGATCATCTCCAATAAGCATGATGTAAATGGATAGAGAACATTTAAAACATCTGGTGAGAGAAGTCATAAACGAAATGACAAAACCTGAGATCCCCATCGGGATTTCCAATCGTCATATTCACCTGACTCAAGAGGACTTTGACAAATTATTTCCTGACGAATCTGTTAAGAAGAAAAAAGAGCTTAAGCAGCCGGGTGAGTATGCAGCAGAGCAGACTGTGACTCTTGTTGGTCCTAAAGGAGAGATTCCTAATGTTCGTCTGCTGGCACCCCTGAGGTCTTTCAGTCAGATAGAAATATCCAAGACCGATTCGTTCACCTTAGGAATCAATGCTCCGATAAGTCTCTCAGGTGATTTAAGCGAGGCTGCTGAAGTGACCTTAAAGACCAAAGAGGGCATCCTTTCTATCAAGGGATGCATTGTAGCTAAGCGTCATATCCACATGAGTGAAGAGGATGCAAAAATCTTCAATGTCGAAAAAGGAGATCTGGTCAAGGTGGAAGTGGACACACCACAACGTAAAACGATCTTCGAAGATGTCGTAGTCAGACCTCACAAAGCTTTTGTTCTGGAAATGCATATTGATACAGACGAAGCGAATGCGGCAAATGTCTCTCCATCTACAAAATGCAGAATCATATAAGGAAGTTAAGCAGGAGGTGGTTAGATGCAGGAGCTCGAACTGGCGAATCAGGTATTGAATAAATTTAATGAGATTGTCAATACAGGAAAATCCAATCATTTTGACAAATCAGAAGACATCAAAACTGGGATCGATCTCGGAACCTCTTCTATTGTGCTTGTCGTACTTGATGAAGAGAACCAGCCAGTCTATGGCTCGTTTGAGTATGCTAACGTCATACGTGATGGTCTGGTAGTAGATTATATCCGCTCTGTAGAAATTGTCAGGGCTCTCAAAACAGAGGCTGAAAAGGTGCTGGGTATTTCATTGACAAAAGCCGCTGGAGCCGTTCCGCCGGGAACTATCGGGAAAAATAAATCAGTTGTCAAAAACGTCATTGAAAGCGCTGATATGGAAGTGGAGAACATAGTAGACGAACCGACTGCTGCTTCCCGCCTCCTTAACATCAGGAATGGTGCAGTAGTTGATGTAGGAGGCGGAACAACAGGTATCAGCACTTTTAAAAACGGAGAAGTCCAAAATGTATTCGACGAACCGACTGGTGGGACTCATATGACACTTGTGCTGGCAGGATATAATGGCATCCCGTTTGAAGAAGCCGAGAAATTGAAGCGTAAAAAGAGCAGAGAAAAAGAGAATTTCATGGTGATACGACCTGTAGTAGAGAAAATGGCTGATATCACACAGAAGGCCTTGCAGATTGAGGACCATAGCTCTGATTTTCCGATATACCTTGTCGGTGGCGCCTCGAATTTTTCTGATTTTGCAGATACTTTTTCTGATTATTTAGGGAAACCTGTTCTAAAGACAGATCATCCACAATTTGTTACGCCTATAGGAATTGCAATGAGTTGCGGAAAAGAGGTAGATTAATGAATGATATAGTAAGCCAGGTCATTAATTTACTGAAAGAACGGGAAAATAGTGTGCTGACTTATGATTTCAGGAATGAGAATCATTATTCTACTGCGGATTTCTTGAAAAATCAGGTCATTCATATTGATGGAGTGAACGTAATGATCCTCCATAAACTACTGAACTTGGAAGAAGAGCACTTTATTTGTTGGGTTCTGGAGGGCTTACAGTTTGGAATCGATTTTCATTTTCATTTATCTTCTTCGATGTACCAGCTCATACCACTTGAGATCTTGAACTGGCCTATAGAGCTGTATAATGAAAAAAATCAAAGAATCAATATGTGTCCTCAGAAGGCTATCACCTATCAGCATATGATGAACTTTACTGATAGATCCATATTGATTAGAACAAAGACTCAAATGATTACGGCTTTAGCAGACGAAGTAAGAGAAAAAAAACAAATCAAGGTTATTGAAAGGTTCTGATTGCATGCAGATCGGTAAAGTTATCGGCAGTTTGGTGTCAACACAGAAAGATGAATCTCTGGTTGGTAAAAAGCTTATGATCGTACGGATCATCAATAGTGACTCGAGTGAAACGGATCGGGAAGAAGTAGCTGTTGACACAGTCGGGGCTGGAATTGGGGAGTATGTGCTTCTTACAAAAGGAGCAGCTGCCAGAAAAGTCTTTTCTTCCGGTGCAGATGCGGTGGACAACTCGATCATCGGGATAATAGACAGTATTGAAAAGTGAGGTGAAATCATGGGGATCTACACTAAGACCGGAGACAAAGGTGAAACGAGTCTGTTTGATGGGTCCAGAGTAAAAAAATATTCTTACCGTGTCAATACGTATGGCACTATGGACGAGTTAAACTCATTTGTCAGTCTGGCAGAAAAGATGGTGAACAGAACGGAAAGCAGAGATATTCTAATAGAAATTCAGAAAAAAATATTTCTAGTGTCCGCAGAAATCGCAACAACCAATATGCATAAACTCGAAAATAAAAGCGATATCATAAAAAAAGATCACATTGAATTCTTAGAACAAGTCATAGACAAATTTTCAAAAGAACTGCCCAAAGTAACTAGCTTTGTACTACCGGGGAAATGCGTTTCAGCTGCCCAGTTACACGTAGCGCGTACTGTCTGCAGAAGGGCAGAACGGGAACTGATTCATTTGGGACAGACAGAAACTATCCGCTCTGAACTGGTTATGTATCTGAATCGTCTGTCTGACTGTCTTTATATCCTTGCACGCACAGAAGATGAAGATGATCATTTGGAAAAAATCATCAGAGAAGTGTCAGTACAATATGAAAAGGCAGTTAAACAGCCTTCTCAAGAAGCAGTCGCTGATACTAAAAGTATTTTTTGCCAGGCAAGCGCCATGATCGATAAATCAGTAAGCAAGGCCATGGAATTAGGCGTTCCAGTAACGATAGCTGTAGTAGATGAGTCGGGGAGACTGGTTGCTGAACTTCGTATGGAAGAGGCCTTGCTGGTTAGTCTTGATCTGGCAGTTAAAAAGGCCTATACAGCAGTTGCAATGAAGTCACCTACTCACCAGTTGAAACATATCACGCAGCCTGGAGCAGATTTATACCAGTTGGAAAGTAATATGGAGGGTAAAATCGTCTCATTCGGTGGAGGCTTGCCTATTTACTCCAATAACAAAATTATCGGAGCCATTGGTGTCAGTGGTGGATCTGTAGAAGAAGACCTCATTATTGCAGAAGCAGGTATAGGTTAAGAGAGGGATGGTTTTTTTAATGGAGAATAATAAAGAATTGGAAACATTGATCCGAAGTATCGTCAAAGAAATCAAGCAAAATGATTCTTTAGGGCAGAGCAGGAACAGATCTTCAAAAGGAAATGGGATTTTCAAGGATGTCGATTCAGCTGTTACGGCTGCTAAACATGCCCAACTGTCCTATGCCAGTTGTTCGCTGGACACACGCAAGCGATTGATTGAGACCATACGGCTGGAACTGAGACCTTGTGTGGAAGAGATTGCGCAAAAAACAGTCGAGGAAACGGGTATGGGAAGAATAGAGGATAAGATAACTAAAATCAACTTGTCATTGGACAAAACGCCAGGAACAGAAGATCTTGAGAGTGAAACGATAACTGGCGCAAATGGGATGATGTTATATGAGCTTACCCCATATGGTGTGATCGGAGCCGTTACTCCGAGTACAAATCCGCCTTCTACAATCATCAACAATGCTATCGGCATGCTGGCAGCAGGAAACAGTATATTTTTTAGCGTGCATCCTGGAGCAAAAAAAAGCTCCTGCTGGCTGATCAGTAAATTAAACGAGATTGCCTGTAATGTAACGGGAATCAATAATCTCATCGTTACCATTGAGGAACCGTCAATTGAAGCCGCTCAGGAAATGATGGAACATCCGGATATTGCAATTTTAGTTGTCACCGGAGGGCCCGGTGTGGTCAGACAGGCGTTAAGAAGCGGTAAAAAGACTATTGGCGCAGGAGCAGGGAACCCCCCAGCTTTAGTGGACGAAACAGCAGACATTACTAAGGCAGGTAGTGACATCGTATGGGGAGCGAGCTTTGACAACAACATCCTATGTACTGCAGAAAAAAGTATTGTAGTTGTAGAGTCTGTTGCGTCCAAATTGATCGATAGTATGGAAGCAGCAGGGGCATATAGTGTAAAAGAGAAAAGAGACATTCAGAAATTACTTGATATGACACTGACTGAAAATGGACCAAACAAAAAGTATATCGGAAAAGATGCCAGCGTTATACTGGACGATGCTGATTTGCCTTATAAGGGATCACCAAGACTGATCATCATGAAAACAGATAGGAACCATCCATTCGTGATGAAAGAAATGCTTATGCCTATAGTGCCAGTCATTACAGTCGGTGACTTTGAAGAAGCAATGGAAACAGTCTATAAGATCGAGCAGAATCTCAAGCATACTGCGACAATGCATTCGCAGAATCTCACAAGAATCAATCAGGTAGCCAAAAAGATGAACACATCGTTATTTGTCGTGAATGGTCCCTCCTTCGCGGGTCTGGGAGCATTCGGTGAGGGGCCTACTACGTTTACTGTGGCAACTCCGACAGGTGAAGGGACAACAACTGCCCGTCATTTTGCCAGAAAAAGAAGGATGGCTATCTCAAGTGGGTTTTCTTTGAAATAGGAAGCGAGGAAAAGGTATGAATGTATGGAGTTTGTCTACAAAAGTTTATGCGGGAATCGATAGTCTGGACAGGTTGGAAAGTCTGAAGAACAAGTCGATTTTCATAGTGTGTGATCCATTTCTTAAAGGTTCTGATTTGTTTATGAAGCTCATTACTTTACTGGTCGAGGAAAATAATGAGCTGCATGTTTACTCTAAAGTGACTCCGGATCCTCCCATTACCGAAATTGTTCAGTGCATGGAGGAAATGGAAGGGTTCAAGCCCGAAGTTGTCCTAGCCATAGGAGGCGGTTCAGCTATTGATCTGACTAAGGGTGTCATCTATTTTTCAGAAAGACTTTCTTCTGTCTCAATAGAGAAATTCGTAGTCATTCCAACGACCAGCGGAACTGGATCAGAAGTGACGAGCGTATCTGTCATAACAGATAACAAAAAGAATATTAAATACCCTTTAGTAGATGACAGCATGCTTCCGGATGAAGCTATCCTGACACCTGCATTAGTGCTCTCATCTCCTCCTGCAATCACCGCTTACAGCGGAATGGACGTTCTCACGCATGCTTTGGAAGCACTGGTCGCACAATGTGCTGATACGTATACGGATGCACTGGCGGAAAAAGCAATCGAGATTATCTTTGAAGAATTAGTCCAGTGCTATAAAGATGGACATGACGTAAAAAGCAGGATGCTGATGCATGAAGCTTCCTGTCTGGCAGGCATGGCTTTCAATCTGGCAGGATTAGGCATCTCTCATGCCCTCGCTCATCAGGTTGGCGGGAAACTGCATGTCCCGCATGGGTTGATTAATACTATGCTGTTGCCTCATGTAGTAAAGTTCAATGCTAAAAGTGAGACAGCGAGAATGAAGTATGCTCGTGTCATGAGACGATTGAATCCTGATATGGGTAAAAGGTCTGACGACATACTGGTCGAAGAGTTAGCTCGCTGTATTGAGCAACTGGCCAATCAGCTGGATTGTCCACTGTCTCTAACGGATTATGGAATAGAAGAAACAGCATCCAGAGAGTATTTAGAGGAAGTGGTCAGAAATGCAAGAAATGATTTTACTTTTAAATCCAATCCAGTCGAACCGGCAGATCAGGATCTAAAGGAGATTTACAAAGCCATTATGTAGATCGATCAGTTGTTAGCGTTCGCTTTTTCTTTAACTGACAGGAATAAGCGATCAGCCACATGACCCTCGACTAAAACATACAAAGAAGGTATTCTATGAACAGAAAAATATTTGCTGTCAATGCCGGAAGCTCCTCATTGAAATTTCAGCTTCTTGAAATGCCCACAGAGATTGTGATTACAAAGGGTATTTTTGAAAGAATCGGATCATCTGAAGCAGAATTCACTTTAAAATACAATACAGTTAAAAAGCATGAAGTAGTGCCTTTGCATAACCATCAGGAAGCAGTTGATCATTTACTGAAAGTACTGGTTGCTGAAGGGATCATAGAATCTTTAAAAGAAATCGATGGGATTGGTCACAGAGTCGCTCATGGAGGAGAAGGATTCAAAGACTCAGCAGTCATTAATGACTCTACACTGCAGACCATCGAGAGTTTAAATCATTTGGCACCGTCACATAATCCTGTTAATATAATAGGCATAAAAGCCTTTCAGAATAAGCTCCCTGATACAGTGTCTGTGGCAGTCTTCGATACAGCCTTCCATCATACTATTAGACCGGAATATTACATGTACCCCATACCATATGACTATTATGAGAAACACACAATTCGAAAGTATGGTTTTCATGGGACCAGCCACAAATATGTTTATGAGACCTTGCTCAATACGTTGAATAAAGGGAGCGGTGAATTTAGAGTGGTCACTTGTCATCTGGGGAACGGAGCAAGTGTGTGTGCGATTGATTCGAACGGCCGATCTGTCAACACATCCATGGGCTTTACCCCGTTGGCTGGCTTGATGATGGGGACAAGAAGCGGAGATATCGATCCATCAATCATCCCGTATCTGGAGGAAAAAGAAGACTTGAGTGCAAAAGAAATGCTCGATATCCTAAATAAATCATCTGGTTTACTAGGCGTTTCCGGTATATCAAATGATCTGCGTGATATTGAATCCGCTGCAGAAAACAATAATAAACGTGCGCAGCTGGCTTTAAATATGTATGCCAATCGTATAGCAGATACCGTTTCTGCTTACGTGTCTCAGCTGGGGGGGATAGATGCTCTAGTGTTTACAGCGGGTGTGGGGGAAAACTCCTCTATGGTACGCTCATTAGTCTGTAGACGGTTAGCTTTTCTAAATCTTCAAATCGATGACTGGAAAAATAAAAACAACGAATCATTTCTGGAAACAGAAAATTCAGCTGTAAAAGTTGCCGTCATACCAACAAATGAGGAAGTAGTCATAGCCAGAGATGTTATCAGATTAGGGTTTTGATCAAAGTACAATCAAAAAAGGAGGTGGACTATTGTCGATCACTGAATTGCTTGATATCCAGTATCCTATTCTGAAAGGCGTAATGGCATTGATTTCTACGCACAAAATAGTGGCAGCGGTTTCAGAATCTGGAGGCCTTGGCGTACTTTCTTCTATCAATCTGGAAGCGGAAGAACTGAGAGAAGAGATTAGGTTGACCAGAACGTTGACCTCAAAACCAATTGCAGTCAATATCATGATGTTATCGAAAAATAGAGATCAGCAAATTAAAGTCATTATCGAGGAAAATATCAGAATAATAACTGTAAGCGCCGGGTCACCAGTAATATATATGGACTGGCTAAAAGAAAACTGTATCAAGGTGATACCAGTAGTGCATACCGTTCAAAAAGCGATGGAAATGGAGAGAATCGGTGTAGATGCCATTATTGCCGAAGGCTCCGAATCAGGCGGCTATATTGGTGAATCTTCTACCATGACTTTGATTCCTCAAGTGGTAAGTCATGTAAACGTGCCTGTAATTGCTGCCGGAGGAATAGCAGATGGCCGGGGACTTGCTGCTGCCTTAGCATTAGGCGCTGACGGTGTGCAGATGGGGACTCGTTTTCTTGCCAGTGAAGAGTGTGCGATCCCTCCAGGAATCAAATCGGCATTGCTGAAAGCTACGGATACATCAACTATTGTAACGGGTCGTAAAAAAGGTGATGCTATCAGGAGCCTGAAAAATGAAATGCTCGAAAAGTACGTAGACTTAGAATTTTCTGAAACACAAGAAGCCAATCTGGATGAGCTGACTATTGGATCATATAAAAGAGCAGTTATTGACGGGAACATCGAGACTGGATCCTTAATGACTGGTCAAATCGCTGGCTTGATCACTGAAATCAAACCTGCTAAAGATATCGTCGAAGAGGTCATGCATGAAGCTCATGATGTCATAAAGAGCTTGAAAATATGAGTACTTAGCTGTTTTTCAAAAAAGCCTGACTATACTTTAGAACAGGTAACTATTTAGTTTATACAACAGACTGGGAGGTGCATAAATTAAGGTTTGACAATCAATTTAGTATACTATGATTATGGTGTCAAAACCCCATAATTTTAAGCACTTAATCAACTTGAAATGCTCAAAAGTATACAGTTTTAAAAAATAAAAGAGGGACTCCTCTTTATGCCATCACTTTTTCCTGATTGTGTTGG
>NZ_BAAGIR010000040.1:0-18253 GCF_054658155.1 Alkalibacterium sp. m-11 | reverse complement strand
TTGAATGGTTTAAACTGGTTAAATTCAAGGGTGTATTTGTCATGCCTTTGATTTGTCTACCGTCACCCTTGTGACCTTAACTGAAACCATTCAAGTGTTTGTCAAGGGCAAATGCGGCTCCGATTGGTATAGTCAGTGGGCCTTCACCACCTTTAATTTTTAGTTTTCATAAAAAATTTGACAGTTCCTTTCTACCCCGAGTATACCTTATAGATTAAAATTTGAAAAGAAATCTCTAACCTGTCTATACAGGCATCGTCTTCATTTTACAATCTAAGTACAAATAAACGAAAATAGTATAACTTCATTAAAGCCATACTATTTTCGTTTGTTAATATTTTTCTAATTGACAGAAAATCGACTCTTAAACATGATCGTTCTAATACAGTTCTAAATCAGTTACCATTAATAAATCAGATAGCGGTACTGATCCAGATACTTTTGAGCCGATTGTTTCCAGCTGTTATCTGTTTCCATTGCTCTGACCTGCAATGTATTAAAACTGTCAGGTCTATCATAATAAACAGTCAGGGCACGGTCGATCGTGCTCAACATCGTCAGGACATCAAAATCATGGAAACTGAACCCTGTTCCTTCATCTGTCCACTCATTATGTGGCTGAATCGTATCCACCAGTCCTCCGGTTTCATGGACGATCGGCAAGGTACCGTATCGAAGTGAGTTTAGCTGAGATAGTCCGCATGGCTCAAACAGTGATGGCATCAGGAACAGATCTGATCCTGCGTAGATCCACTGGGCCAGTTCACTGTCGAAATCGATAATAGCGCTGAACTTGTCCGGGTAGGTTTCAGCATAGTATCTGAACGCATCCTCAAAATACGGCTTGCCCGTTCCGACCAACACCATCTGTATATGGCGGTGCTTCATCAGTTCTTCCATGGCATCGACGATCAGCTCCACGCCTTTCTGTTCATCCAGACGAGTAACGATTCCCACTAAAGCAACTTCTTTATCTTCCGGAAGACCCACTCTTTTCTGTAGAGCAAGCTTGCTTTTTACTTTTCCAGACAAATTGTCTTTTGAAAATGTGGCTGGTATGACTGAATCTGTCTGGGGATCATAGGTATCATAGTCGATGCCATTAACGATTCCGACAAGCTTGTGCTGAATGTTTCTCAAATCCCCATCCAGCCCGTAACCGAACTCGGGTGTCTGAATTTCATTCGCATATGTCGGACTTACTGTGGTCACCAGATCTGCGTAGTAGATGCCGCCTTTCAGCCAGCACACATTGTCACCGTACTTCAGTCCTCTCTCGTGAAAAGCAGCATATCCAATATCAAAATGATCGGACAGTACATACTGATCATAGACACCCTGAAACAGAATATTATGAATCGTCAGGACAGTTTTTATATCTTTTAATGTATTGATCCAGCTATACTTATCTTTAAGCAGCACAGGCATCATCGCAGTCTGCCAGTCATTCACATGAAGGATATCCGGAATGAAGCCTATCTGTTCGAGCATTTCAATGGCCGCCTGCTGGAAAAATGCAAACCGTTCACTATCGTCTCCATAGTCATACAGATTTTCCCTGTCAAAATAAAAGAGATTATCTATAAAGTAGTAGGTCACCTTATCTCTGACCAGCTGCTTGATGCCACAATGCTGGTTTCTCCACCCTACCTTGACGATAAATGAGCAGATATCTTCCAGTTCCTCATTAGTCTCATCATCCAGTTTCTGAACGAAATAAGGAAGAACGACGCGGACATCGTTCCCTTCTTTCGCCAGTTCCTTTGGAAGAGAGCCCATGACGTCTCCTAGTCCGCCAGTTTTAAAGAAAGGGGCACACTCTGAAGCAGCAAATAGCAGTTTCATTGTCTTACTCACTCCTCCTTGACCTCTCCTTCTGCATAAATCACGCCGTCTTTGGCGATAACTATAGGATTCTCGGCTGTCCCTTCCAGGCGGACGCCTTTTTTCACATAAACATGCTTATCCAGAATGACGTGTTTTAAGTAGGCCCCTTCTTCAATACAGGAATCCTGCATGATTATTGAGTCTTCAATATGTGCATTTTCAGCTATCTTCACTTTACGGAAAATCAGCGAATCCTTAACTGTACCATAGACTTCGCAGTCATTAGCAAACTGTGCATTTTCTATCATTGCAGTTTGTCCATAATAAGTTGGTGCCGAATTCTTAGACCGTGTTCTGACTGGGTCAGCACGATAGAACAGTGAATTGAAGTTGTCCTCATCCAGCATGTCCATATTGGCATCATAATAGCTCTTGATGTCTTCAATGACTTTAAGGTACCCCGTGTATTCATAGCCGTAGACAGAACAGCCTGATTCAAGACTGAACTTGATAAAATTGTTAACGTTTATATCCATATCAGCCTGTTTCGCTCTGTACAGATAATCGAGGAAGGTTTTCTTGCTTAAAATCATCGTTTCCATGTTCAGATTAAAGCGCTCTTCCTGAACATCGGATATAGCTGTAACGCCACTGATATTGCAGTCTTCTTCATCGCCTAGATCAAGTGCAGAATAGACTGTGTCACTGCTCAGTTCGTCTCTGTTCACTTTCTTATAGACAACTGTGACCTGGCTGTCCTTATCTTCATGGAAATGAATGAGCGATTCAATCTGAATATTCGAAAGGAATGCTGAACCCATCATAACGACATAGTCTGCTCTGGCACGAGTGACGTAATTATAGTGATCTTCATAATAGAAGCGGTCGTGTTTTGATTCCGTGCTTTGGTCAGCTTTCAGTTTTACTTGAAAATGTGTAAATACTCCCCCACCGGCTAGAGAATCCAGTCCCCATGTCGATCCGGAACGCATATGATCATATAAGGAGTGGCCTGATCCTGATATAAACAGAGCAGCAGATTCTGCTTCGGCATTATATAAGCTGGAAAACGGAAAATCGACTAAGCGGTACCGGCATGCGAAAGGCAGTGAGGCAACCGGTCTTCTATTAGTCAGTGGTTTCAGCTTATCTTCATACTCTACTAAATTCAGTATAGGTGCGATTCTATTTCTCATCGGAATACCCTCCTATTTCTTCTCCGTATCCAGCAACGGCAATGTCGTCTTCAGTCCCGATTAGCTCGGCATCATCAAATATATGTGCGCCTTCACCAACAATCGCTTTTTCGATTCTGACATTCTCTCCAATCACTGCATTCGGCATGATAAAAGAATCAGTGATAACTGAGTTTTTTCCAACCTTAACATTATGCGACAGAATGGAATGATTGATTTCGCCTGCCACATAGCACCCGTCAGTGATCATGGAATCCTTGACTTTTGCGGAGGATGTCAGAAACTGTGGTGTCGTATTCGGACTCTTGGAGTAGACTCTCCAGTCACGATTTCTGATATTAAGGTCGTGTTCAGGGTCCAGGAACTCCATATTGGCGCCCCACAAGCTTTCAAGTGTCCCGACATCTTTCCAGTATCCTTCAAACGAGTAAGCATAGATGGCTTCACTGTTTCTAAGATACGCCGGAATCACGTGGTGCCCGAAATCTTCCATCTGTCTATTTTTAGACTGATTATCAACAAGGTACTGTTTCAGACGTGGCCAGCTGAAGATGTAGATCCCCATAGATGCCAGGTTTGATTTTGGATTATCCGGTTTCTCCTGGAATTCGATGATTCGATCTGTTCGGTCTGTAGCCATAACACCGAATCGTGAGGCATCTTCCCAAGGTACAGGCATGACCCCTACTGTAAGAGATGCAGCCTGCTGCCTGTGGTAATCGAGCATTTTCTCATAGTCCATCTTATAGATGTGGTCTCCTGATAGGATTACAACATAATCGGGATTTTTCTGATCGATAAAGTCCATATTCTGAAAGACAGCATGTGCTGTTCCTTTAAAGAATTTCTCTCCATCGACGCTTGAATAAGGCTGAAGGATGGTAGCTCCTCCGTTATGTCTGTTAAGACCCCAGCTCGATCCATTTCCTACATGATCATTCAGGACAAGCGGCTGGTACTGCGTCACCACTCCTACATCATTGATCCCTGAGTTTACACAGTTTGATAAGGCAAAGTCGATGATGCGGTAGTTTCCGCCGAAAGGTACAGCGGGCTTGGCGATCTGCTTGGTCAGTTTACCTAGGCGCGATCCCTGTCCACCAGCTAAGATCATTGCAACTGTTTCAGTTTTCATATTGTTCGGAAGTGTCAGAAGACCTTCCTTCCCTCCTTAAGGTAATCTAATTGTGTACTTATTTAGTTATTTTATTTACCCCATATACTCTCTTAGGTTTGAAAACGACAATACTTAATGCAGGGAGGATAACTTCCAGTGCGTGTGGTTGTCCATGCACTTCAGCCTCCAGTGTACGCTTGACCCCTTGAGGCTCTGTCCATGTGCCGCCTAAGTCTGCCCATTCTGTATTCCATACTTCTTCATATTGTCCTTTATAAGGAACCCCTATACGGACATTCTGTCTTTCCACTGGAACAAAATTACACATGATAATAAGAAAGTCTCTTGGATTTTTACCTTGCCGGATGAAATAAAGCACAGATTCCGCTTTATTATCGGCATCAAGTATCTGGATGCCTTCAGAAGAATGATCAAGTTCCCACAATGCCCGGTGTTCCTGATAGAACGCGTTCAGTTGTCTGGTGAACTCTAAATGGCGGGCATTCATATCATCATTCAGGCTGTCCCATTCCAATCCCTGATCAAACCTCCACTCGAGGAACTGTCCGAACTCCGCTCCCATGAACTGCAGCTTTTTACCCGGATGAACTATGCGATATGTCTCGATCGTTCTCAACCCGGCAAACTGATTGTAACGGTCTCCGTGCATCTTATGCATCATAGATTTTTTCCCGTGTACCACTTCGTCGTGAGAAAAAGGAAGGATGAAGTTTTCATTAAAGGTGTACATAAAAGAGAATGTAATCAGATTAAAGTGGTCTTTTCTGTGTATTGGATCCATTTCAAAGAACTTGAGGGTGTCATTCATCCACCCCATATTCCATTTATAGTTAAACCCCAGTCCGCCTTCGTGAACCGGATGAGTAACTTTGTTCCAGGCTGTACTTTCTTCAGCCATCATCAGCACATCCGGATGACGTTCAAAGACTTTTTTGTTGAGGAGTTGAAGGAATTCGACACCTTCTTTGTTTACATTGGTCCCTTCATCGTTAGGTATCCAATCACCCAAGTCATAGTCCAGATAAAGCATATTGCTGACTGCATCCACTCTCAGCCCATCCAGATGGAACTGTTCGATCCAGAAAAGCGCATTGGAAATGAGAAAGCTTCTGACCTGACTTTTTCCGATATCAAAATTAAGCGTCCCCCATCTGTTATTGTCTGCACGATTCTGATCAGCATACTCAAATTGAGGTGTGCCGTCATAATAGGCCATGCCATAAGCATTGCGGTTAAAGTGTCCAGGTACCCAGTCCATCAGCACACCGAGGTTTGCCTGATGAGCTGCTTCAACGAAATCCTGAAACTCTTCCATCGTTCCGAATTTCGAAGAGAGACCAAAAAAGCCAGTAGCCTGATAACCCCAGCTTGCATCAAGAGGATGTTCCATTAATGGCATAAATTCTATATGTGTATAACCCATTTCCTTAACGTATGGAATGAGTTCATCCTGAAGTTCTCTTATCGTATACCACGATCCATCTTCATGATGTTTCCATGAACTCAGATGTACTTCGTATATGTTAAGAGGTCGACTGTAAATCTCTCGACGTCTACGATTAGCAAGCCATAATCCGTCTTTCCACTGTCTGTCCGGAAGTCCTTTTACCACAGAAGCATCTTTGGGTCTAACTTCAAAAGCCAGGGCATACGGGTCGATTTTGTAGACCGTCGTGCCGTCAGCCTGAACAATTTTGTACTTGTAATGATGTCCTTCTTGTGCTTTTGGCATATCAAGAGAGAAAACGCCCGTTTCTCCTATTTTTTCCATCTCATCCAGTTCTGCCCAGTCATTGAAATCTCCAACAAGATAAACGTTTTGAGCATTCGGAGCCCATACATTGAAGCGGAAGCCTTCAGCCTGGGCACTACAGCCCATCGTCAGATAGCTGTCAAAAAGTGTACCCTCGTTAAAGAGATAAAAAGTATCCGTCAGTTCTTTATGTGCTTCAGCTCTATTTCCTTGTTCCCCCATAAGACATCCCCCTTTTTCGTTATACTAGTCTACTTGTCTCTAACTTTTCTTTAATCATTTTAATGCAGACTATCTTTAGTACCATTGTAACCTAGTATAGTCGCATTGCCAAGTTTTTCCTCTTATACTTTTTCTCATTTTGGATTATATATAATTAGTCAGATACGCCCTCCGACCGATGACATAAGAATGTTAAAATGGTATGATGAACTTGCAAACAGGTAACCTCGATTCACTAAGGAAGGAGGCAATTCATTATGGAAGGAATTCTTTTAGGACTTGGCTTCATTGGTGTTACATTAGCTATCCTCACCCCTTTTATTAAAAGTGGGATGGGATTGACTCTAGTCAGTTTAGCTGTCTATTTCTGGTTCATCGGTATTGAAACCTGGTTACCCGTAATATTGTTCACTGCCGGTTTACTTCTGATCGTTTTTGAAATATTCGTACCGGAATTTGGATTAGCAGGTATAGTTGGTATTATACTGCTCATATCAGGACTTTATCTCACGATTGGTGATATTGGACAAACAGTCCGGGATCTCAGTCTTTCAGTCGTTATCACATCAGGTGTGGTCTTCTATCTGATAAAGAACGGATACTCACTGACCAATGTAAACAAATTGATCCTGCAGACAAACGTAGCTGAACGATCTGCTGATAACGATTCAGATGCAGACAAACAATCTATTACTGAAAGGCTTGAAGGAGAAGCACAAACTCCTCTTCGACCATCAGGAAAAGTGACGTTTCAGGACGACCCACATTCATATGACGTATTAAGTGTGGATGGGTATATTTCCAAAGGCACCAAAGTCATTGTAGAAAAAGTAAAAGGCACAAAAATTACTGTCAGAAAAAAATAGAATAGGAGAATATATATGGATGTATTAGGTAATGGATTTGTAGGTATCATTATAACCGCCGTCATCATACTGATTTTCATCAGTATCTTCCTTCGTTTCGTACCCGTGGGACTTTGGGTGACCGCTTATTTCTCAGGAGTAAAAGTGGGGATTGGCACATTAGTAGGTATGCGTCTGCGTCAGGTCAGTCCACATGCAATCATCCGTCCTCTGATTAAGGCAACTAAAGCCGGGCTGTCCCTAAGCACGAATGAACTGGAAGCCCACTTTCTAGCAGGAGGAAACGTGAATGGCGTCATCGACGCTTTGATCGCCTCTCACAGAGCTGAAATCGAGCTGGAGTTTGAGAAAGCAGCGGCAATCGACTTGGCCGGACGTAATGTATTCGAAGCTGTCCAAGTATCTGTTAACCCTAAAGTTATTGTTACACCCGATATCTCAGCCGTTGCTAAAGACGGAATCGAAATCGTTGCAAAAGCTAAAGTAACTGTTCGAGCTAACATCGAACGACTAGTCGGTGGTGCTGGAGAAGATACGATTATTGCCCGTGTAGGTGAAGGGGTCGTAACTACCGTCGGTTCTGCTGACAAACACTCTGATGTACTGGAAAATCCGGATATGATCTCTAAAACTGTATTAAGCAAAGGCCTGGACTCTGGTACAGCTTTTGAAATCCTGTCCATAGACATTGCCGACGTTGATGTCGGACGTAATATCGGAGCTAAACTTCAGACTGAACAAGCTGAAGCCGATAAGAACATTGCTCAGGCTAAAGCTGAAGAACGTCGCTCAATGGCGATCGCTCAGGAACAGGAAATGCGTGCTGAAACTCAGAAAATGCGTGCCAAAGTGGTTGAATCTGAAGCTGAAGTACCATTGGCCATGGCTGAAGCACTAAGAAGCGGCAACTTAGGTGTCATGGATTACTATAAAATGAAAAACATCAATGCCGATACAGATATGAGATCAGCCATTTCTGACCAGTCAACTGAAGAAGAAGAGTGATATAAATGGAATTCTTAATCGTATGGATCGTTCAGCTTTTTATATTTTTTGTGATTGTTTCTGGTTTAGCTTCTCTGTTTTCAAAAACTGCTAAAAAAACCGCTCAGAATCCTGAAGCCAGAGAAAGCAGCGATAAAATAGAAGCTTCAAAACGAAACTCTCCGAACGAGAAGCGACAGAACAGCCGATCGGGTCGTGTCCAAAGAGAACGACGTCCGGATCGCGAACGCTACGATCGGAGAAAGAACAGTGAGCCGATTATCAAAGATGTCGTCTCATTAAGTTCTTCGAAAAATCGAAAAAAACGCCCACGTTCAGCTACTGATTTTGACAAGCGCCAGCTGAAACAGGCAATTATATATAAAGAAATACTAGATAAACCTCTTTCTCTAAGAGAAATCGACTAAAAAAAGTGACACATGCCCCTCCTGACTGACAGGAGAACGACATGTGTCACTTTTCATTTTCTTCTTCAACAGATCCTTCTCTGACGAAGAATGATCGCTTAATTTCAATAAACTCCTCAATATTATTTAAAAGCATGAACAGATAGGCTCGATTTTCAAATTCAGCTCTACTTTTCGGCAGACCTGACTGTCTGAACGTTCTGTAAAGATCAGTAATGTTTTCCAGCAGACTCTGCCCTGTGTTCTTTTCGTTCAGCTGTTCTGACGTACTATTGAACAATTCAGCCAGTATCCTTGCCTCCTCAGATCCCAATCCGCTGTTCTGGAGTGAATGCAGCATCTTTCTAATCGATGACAGCTGCTGCCCGCGCATCTGAACATATTTCAAACTATAATCATTCTTATGAAACAGTTGATTATCGTAGTCCTTTAATGCCTGAGCTTTTGCTTCACTGATCAGATCCTCAGCTTCCCTAACCTGGTCGGTAAGTTTGACTGTCAGATCCTTTCCTGATAAACGATCAGAAATCCCCTTCAGTATCAGTCTGATGCCCTCATCAACCTGACGCTTGCTTTCAGCCAGTTCACTTTTATGAGATGGCATCCATAAATTTAGCAGCAAGGCACTGGTTGCGCCGATTGTCATGAGTAGAAAGCCATTAAGCTGCCAGCTCCAGGCGATGCTTCCAGCTCCAATAAAATGAGTGACCAGAACTGAGCATGGGGCAATTCCCGATTGTAGATCAAAACGGTATGCTAAAGGTATATATATAATTAGATAGAGTCCAAAAGCTGTAACGGAAAACCCGGCCAGGTAGAATACGACTGAAGCTATCAAAAACGCGGTCACAGTTGAAGCGACCCTCTTGAAGGCAGTAATAAAAGACGCCCTTTTAGTATCAAGAAGACTCAGAATTGCTATGATCCCTGCAGCCAGTGTATGATCAAGTTGAAGAAAATCTGCTGTATAGATCGCTAGCAGCGTAGCCAGAACCATTTTTACTGTACGATGTGTGATGGACATTCAGATTCCCTCCCCTGGCTTCAGCTACAATGTTCCTGATCGAATGATGGATATGAGCAGCCACATCCCCATAACTCCGGCACCTATAAAAATCGCAATCGCAAAGAAGGATACGCCTGCGCCTTCCGAAAGGACAAATATCACGGAAGAAGCAATAATCAGAGCAGCAATGATTAAAGCAAAGACCAGACGATTGACCATCTTGTTAACTTCTATCCACTTATCCTCGAAATGAACCAGATCGATATGGACCATCAATCTGCCATTGTTGACAGTATCCAGTACTCGCTTGAATGTAGAAGGTAGCTTGAATGAATCCATAGCCAGTTGATAGACACCAATTTTAAGTTTTTCCTTCGACAGTTTGTCAATCAGACTGATGTCATTGCTGGCCTTGATGTAGGTTGAAGCAATTTCCATAATATTAATATCTGGGTGCAAGTCAGAGACTACGCCTTCAAGAATAGTCAGAGACTTTGCCAGTAAAATAAAGTCATTAGGCATAACCATTTTATATTTATGCGTCACGTGCAGCACGTCTGAGAAAAATGTGCTTAGATCAATTTGCCCAAAACTTCTGGTAATATAGGACTGGTAAAAATCATGAAGATCTTCACTGAAATCAAACCGGTTGACCTTATCTTTAGTGATAGCCATCTGGAGAAGCAGATTCATAAGCTGATCCAAGTCTTCGAAGACAATTGCTCTCATAATGCTGATGAGATCATCTTTCACGCTATCGGAAAGTTCCCCGACGATTCCAAAATCAATGAACACGATTTTCTTTTCCTTGATTACCATGTTACCTGGATGCGGGTCACCGTGAAAAAAACCATCCTTAAAGATCTGTGACAGAAATGAATAGACTAGTTTTTCTGCAATATCCTTCTTTTCATACCCTTCTTCCCGGATTTCTTCCTGGTTCAGACCTCTTATTCCTTTGATATATTCTTCAACTAATACGCGCTTAGAGGTGTAAGTCAGAACCGGTTTGGGTGCGGTAACTGCATCCAGTTCTTTGTTCAATCTGCGGAACTTGATGAGGGCCTGTCCTTCATTTCTGAAGTCCAGCTCCCGTTTGGTCGTTTCTTCAATTTCTTTAAACGCCGCCTTGGCATCCACTAGCATTTCCTTGACTGTTTCAGGTGCCATGGATACGATGCGAGAAAACAACTGAATATCGCGAAGCAAATTTTCTTCAATTTCCGGACGCTGAACTTTAATCACGACTTGTTCCCCGGTCAGCAGTTGGGCTCTGTGTACTTGAGCAACGGAGGCACTGGCAAGTGGCGTCTGCTCAACCCACTCAAATACATCTTCAAGTTCCTCTTTAAAATCTTCTTTAAAAATTCGCCTGATGTCTTTATACGGAAAAGGAGGCGCATCATCTCTCAGTTTAGACATTTCCTTAATGTATTCTGGTGGAAGCAGATCCTGCCTCGTAGATATAATCTGACCGATCTTGATAAAACTTGGTCCCAGCTCTTCAAATGCCAGCCTCAAGTTTGCTGCATCCTGTTCTTTATGCTTGGTTCTTACTCGTGTCCGGTAAATATGGCCGAAGCCGTATGATGCCAGTACACTGGCAATTTCTGTCAGTCGTTCACGGTTACTTTTCAAAAGTTGGCCTCCTTTCATAAGGTAGAAAAGGTGCTGACCAGGATATGATCAACACCTTATCATTATACTTCTGTTGATTTATCTGTCAGTTTGCGTTCAAGTTCTTCAACCTTGGCTTCCAGATCTTCAATATCTTTTCTCTGGGCCACATTCATTTCGAGCAATATTGCTTCGAGTGTTTCTTTCTCTTCCATAGAAACCTCTTTATTTTTTCTCTGAATCAATTCTTCTGTCAACTTCTTACCTTCAGCGACGGTCAATTTCCCACGACTGACTAATTTGTCAACTTGTTCTACTGCTTTTTCAAGTGCGATAGCCGTAGATCCGACACCGACCAGCAAAGCTTTTTTGATATCATCCATCATAATAAAGAACCCCTTCCAAATTGATCTTACACTGTCAGTATAACACTCACCTTAAAAATTGTCAGATAAAACCAATGATTTCTGCTGGTATTTCGACTAAGGCAGAGGATTTCCAGCTGCTTTATACACCGTATACCAATCTTCACGGCTTAAAGATATTTCCGATGCAGAGGAATAATTTCTGATTCGTTTTTCATTCATCGTTCCCAGAATGATCTGCATTTTAGCTGGATGTCTTAACAGCCAGGCAATCGCCAGTGCTTCATGATCTGTTTCATATTTATCAGCGAGTAATTTCAAGGTTTCATTGACCTCACCATAATCAGGATGGTTCAAGAATACACCGTCCGGACCGTGAACAGGGGACCATGGCTGTACAGTTATGTCATTCAGCCTGCAGTAATCAAGGATTGCACGATCATGGTCGATCGATCCCTTATGCTTCGTGTTCACCTGAACCCCGGCATCGATCATTCCAGTATGCATGACACTTAATTGGAGCTGATTCGCAATCAAGTCCTGTTTGACATACCTTTTCAGCAGCTCAATCTGATACGGACTGTGGTTGCTCACACCGAACTGTCTCACTTTCCCGGAACTGTGTAAAGTATCGAAAGCCTCAGCCACTTCTTCAGGTTCGACAAGTGCATCCGGTCGGTGAAGCAGCAGGACATCTATATAGTCTGTATCGAGTCTATTAAGGATCCCGTCAACTGAGCTGATTAAATGTTCTTTAGAAAAATCATAATAGCCGGATCGAATTCCCGCCTTCGACTGTAAGATAATATCATCTCGTTTGATTGATGTCAGTTCAAGCGCCTGTGCAAATCGCTTCTCAGACTCTCCTCCGCCGTAAATATCCGCATGATCATAGAAATTGACACCGGATTCAAAAGCAGCATTTATGACGCCAGCCGCTTCCTTACCATTCAGTTTATCCATTCGCATACAGCCCAGCGCCACTTCTGATACCGATAAATCTGATGTGCCTAATTGTATTTTATTCATCGTTTTCCTCCTGTCTATTGTACTATAACCAGTTTACTCTGAGAAGATAAATAATGCGACCATTGTTTGGTACAGAGTATTTAAAATTAAAATTACATTGTGACAAATATATGTGCAATAAGTGTCTAACCTGAATAATTCATACTTTCGCTTTTGACCATCTGTAACTGTCTAACGGTAGTCAAAATTAACTTTTTAATTTTCACCTGTTAAGTGACGCACAAAGAACCTCATTCTGCTATGGTAAAGGTGCCCAAACTAACCAAAAAAAAGTGTTCTCTCCGTGACAAACTTACAAAAAAACAGGAAAAATTCAATTCAAACATCACCTTTGCGCAAACAGGTGGTCACTTATAGAGTGATCCTGGTTTAGTCTTAGTTAAAGAAGTAATGGACAGCTATTTCAAAAAGATACTTAATCGTATTCAAGGCATCTTGTGTATTGCGCACAAATCGTTCCTGCTTTGTGACGACTAACGTGTCCCCGTTTGGATTTCCTGCAGCAATTTTTTGGAATTCCGTCCGATCACTTTTGTCCCAGTTATTTTTTCAAAAAACACTTTGTCCAAGCGTTACTCTTGTAGCTGACGAAGTTGCCCTTCCAAATCTTGGTGGTGGGTGCTTACCCGTGCATAGCCATATTTCATTTTTCCCACCCTTTCCCACTTTGCTTTTGACTATTAGTTATTACATCTTTATAACAAATACTTAGCCGATTAAAATTAGTTTAGTATTTGTTAAAGCAATCTCTGGTAGAAATTCTATTCAAAAACACCTCCCAGAAATGCTAGGGAGGTGTTTTTTGCATTATCAAAATTTATAACGATAAACATTTTAACAAAGGACTCATGGAACATTATAAAAGTTCAACAATCAAATCACTTTAAATAGAGTGAGCATTTAAACCAAAGAATTATCTTAAGTACGCCATATGAAAAGCGAAATGATCTTCCAAAAAAGTAGCAATGAAGAAGTAGCTATGGTCGTATCCTTCTTCCTTTTTGTAATCTACAGCTACATTATTTTCCTGAGCATTTTGCAAAAAATACGTTTCTGTTAATTGTTCTGGATAAAACTCATCCTCAGTTCCTTGCGTAATGAGAATAGGCGGCATCACGGTTCCTTTAACCAGTTCGGAAGCATCCCACTCTTTCCAGGAAGTTTGATTCTCCCCTAAATAAGTAGTGAAGGATTTGATTCCCCAAGGAACTTGACTAGGGCTCAAAATAGGAGAAAAAGCCGAAATCGCTTTGAATCTCTCTTGATTTTTCATACCTATTACCAAAGAGCCATGTCCCCCCATAGAATGCCCCATAATGCTCTCTTTCCCTGAGAAGTTGGGCACTAAAGAGGACGCAATCGCAGTTAACTCCTCTGTGATATAGGTATACATCTTATAATGCTTAGTCCATGGTTCTTGGGTCGCATCCAAATAAAATCCTGCACCTTGACCAAGATCCCAAGACTCATCGTCAGCAACATTTTCTCCGCGTGGTGACGTATCGGGAATCATGACCGCCACTTGATATTTTTCAGCCAATCTTTGGAAACCACTTTTTTGACTAAAATTATCATCTGTACACGTTAAACCCGATAACCACCAAATAAGCGGGATTTTTTCCATTCCTTTATTGGACGGCAAGTAGAGACTAAAAGTCATGTCGCACTGTAACACTTCTGAATAATGGCTGTACTTACGTTGTTCTCCGCCAAAAGAGAGGCGGTTTTCAATAAGTTTAAGATTCACTTCTTCACTCCTCATATGTTAAAATCGTTCGAATCGATTCGCCCCTATGAAGCAAATCAAATGCCTCATTAATATCTGTAAAGTTCAAGTGATGGGTGATATAGGGGTCCAAGTCAATTTTACCCTCCATAAAGTCCTCCACCATTCCTGGTAGTTCCGTTCTACCTTTGACTCCACCAAAGGCTGATCCACGCCATACGCGTCCCGTTACTAATTGGAATGGGCGAGTATGAATCTCTTTCCCTGCACCGGCTACACCGATAATAGTGCTTTCACCCCATCCTTTATGACAACATTCAAGAGCAGCCTTCATAACTTCCACATTCCCAATACACTCGAAGCTATAGTCAACTCCCCCATCCGTCATTTCAATGATGACCTCTTGAATAGGACGATCAAATTTAGCTGGATTCACAAAATCGGTTGCTCCCATTTTTTTAGCTAATTCAAACTTATTTTCATCTAAGTCGACAGCAATAATTCGGCTAGCCTTTGCTTGGACTAATCCTTGAATAACAGCTAAACCGATAGCCCCAAGACCAAATACGGCTGTTACCGCACCTTCTTCCACTTTTGCGGTTTTGTGTACAGCACCTATCCCTGTAGTTACACCGCACCCAAATAAAGCGACTTTGTCAAGAGGTGCTTCTGGGGTAATTTTTGCTAAAGAAATTTCAGGTACGACTGTATATTCGCTAAAGGTACTGGTGCCCATGTAATGATAAATCGGCTCTCCCTTATAAGAGAAACGCGTAGTTCCATCAGGCATTAAACCTTTGCCTTGTGTTTCTCGCACGGCACTACATAAGTTGGTTTTACCAGAAAGACAGAATTTACATTCCCCACATTCAGCCGTATACAGTGGAATAACATGATCCCCTGGTTTTACTGAAGTCACTTCATCCCCTACAGAAACGACAACACCTGCACCTTCATGACCTAGTACAGCCGGAAATACACCTTCTGGATCATCACCTGATAAAGTAAACGCATCAGTATGGCAAACTGAAGTATACAAGATTTTTACTAAGACCTCTTTTGCCTTTGGTTCTTCTACATCGATTTCTACAATTTGAAGCGGTTCTCCTGATTTAAATGCAACAGCAGCTTTACTTTTCAATTGAGTACCTTCTTTCTTTTATTTTCTTATTTCTTTTTCTATAATCTCATATTATAATTCAATTGACAATACTGACGCTTTTGTCACTATAAACAAAATATCACATAGAAAGAGATGGTACTATATGACCATTCATTATAAAGGGAAAAATTTTTTCACTAGTAAGGATTTGGCTTTATCCGTTATAGGTGGACGTTGGAAAATAGCGATTATTTGGTGCTTGCTCCAACAGTCTCCATTAAGGTTGAGTGAAATACAAAGATACCTTCCCGATGTCAATCAACGCATGCTAATTAGACAATTAAGGGAATTAGAAGAAGATCAAATCATTACTAGGGTTGTATACCCCGTTGTACCTCCTAAAGTAGAGTATCAACTAAGTGAAATTGGTTTACACCTAGAACCCGTTGTAACATCTATTTGTGAATGGGGAGATAGTTTTAAAGATTTTTTGAAAGAAAATACTACTGAAACTTCAGTTGAATAGTAACTGTACTAGCTAGGAAGAACCTATTAAAGGAGAAAGTATGAATTATTCAGGTTCTTACATTAAAAATTGTGACAAAAAAATGTCAAATAGTGTTGCATTTTCTTCTATTTACCCTTACAATTGAAATTGTAACAAAACGTTCACATTTTATTCTTTCAACATGTTCTACATAAAATGCACGAGCGAGACTTTTTATAAAGGAGTAGTGACTAATGATTACATTATACGTATCCCCAAGTTGTACATCTTGTCGAAAAGCTAAAGCGTGGTTAGAAGAACAGAATTTAGAATTTAATGAAAAGAATATCTTTCATGAACCGTTGACGAAAGAAGAAATTAAGCAGATACTCAGCCTTACAGAAGAAGGCACCAGCGAACTCATTTCATATCGCTCTCAGGCCTATCAGGCACTGTCTGAAGATATTGACGATCTATCTCTAAATGAATTACTTGACTTATTCGAAAATGAACCAAGTCTGATTAGACGTCCAATTATTATGGATGACCGACGCCTGCAGATTGGGTATAACGAAGAAGAGATTCGATGCTTCCTGCCTCGCAAAGTAAGAGAACTTGAACTGGCAGAAATACATCGTAAACTGGCTGTAGAAGAAACCGCATAAAAAGATGAGTAGGGTGTCCCTCTACTCATCTTTTTTTTCGTCCTCATAGTAATCATCATTGTAGTCTTTTTCAATTTCTTCTTTTTCTCCTTTATTTTCTCCTTCATCTGAAGAGTCACTTTTTATTTCAACTTCTTTTGTCGGTTTATCAGAATCTCCTTCTGCTCTATCTTCCGATTCAACAGTATCTTCTCCAAGCACCTTGCGTCTATATTCTTCTTCACTATACAAAAATACATTATGCATGATTTTAAGTATCGGCCGCATCAGTAGAAAGAAACTGGCAAAAATATACAAATACATTCCCACTGTATCCAGATCTGTGAATGTCTGGACGAGACTCCCAGCAAGGTAGAGAATACCTGTAAACAAGTCATTGCCAAGAGAAATAATCGTGTAGTAGTTTTGGAAGTAAATCCTGAACCTTCCAGCTTTGACTATAACGTCTTCTTCTTTTCCAGGACTCACATCGTGCTCTTTTGTCTCTATTGTAGGCATCTATACTTCCCTCCGACACTGATAATCTCTTACTTCCCCTTACTCTAGCATATATCTTAAGCTTTTATAAGTTATACGCATAGAAAAAGAGACCCCCTCTAAAAGGTGATCTCCTTGCTTTTCTACTGTTTGACACCACCTGCTGTGACGCCTCCGATAATATATCGGGAGAGGAATGTATATAGCAGGATAAGTGGGATGATTGAAAGGGCAATCCCATTTATGACACTTTAATGACTGAACATAACATAATTCGTTACAGACAATTAATAATTACTTTTTAATAAAAAACAAGGGGGGAGTTTGTTTTCTCAAACAAATATCCCCTCGTTTTCGTACATCTAATTTCTTTTTCTTAAAAAGATAACTGATATAACTGCTGTAAGAATGACAGCACATATTGCACCGTATACCAGAACCCCTGATGAAATAGAATCATCCGCACCAACCGTGTCATTTGTTCCTTCAACTAGGAATAATTCAACCATTAATATATTTATTAAACTAACTCAATTAACCGTTTGAAAGAGTACATAGCTAACTTTCTTTTTATTTGCATGATACAAAAAAGCACGGACCAAGGGCCCGTGCTTTTTTGGCAACTTATATTATTTTCATATTATAAGCGAGAAAGAAAAGTTCACATCAATTCTTCCTCCGATACCAACTTCCTGTTGTGATGCTCAAGCATCTGTATCGTGCAGAGTCTCCATAAACTATGGAGTCCTCGACTCATCGCATAATAAGTACTTTATCATATTCTGAAAGGTTACGCAAGCATTTATTCGGGAGTTTAACAGCTGGAATCAATAAAAAGTGACACAAAGTCTGTTATAGCTTTACTTTTTTGTCAAATTTGATAGGCTTATATTGTAGTGCTATGTAGTAATGTGTTATAATAGAGATACATTTAAAAGGAATGAGGATTAGCTATGCGTATTAAAAAGAATAAATCTAAACATTCTACCTCCTATTCTGTTATTGAAAGTTATCGTGATCGAAATGGTCGGTCTACAACTCGTGTTGTAGAATCATTAGGAAACGAAGAAGAGATTCGAAGAAAACATCCTGGCGTTGATCCTAATGAGTGGGCTCACGCCTATGCACAAAAATTAACAGAGGAAAAGAAAAAGAATGCCTCACAGATTATTGCAAAATATAATCCGACTAAACAAATTCCGCTGCATAAAAGACACTCGTATAATATTGGATACCTATTTCTTCAAAAGATTTATCATGAATTGAAGTTTGACAAGCTCTGCCAACAAATCCAAAAGGAAAATCACTTTACTTTTGATTTAAATGAAATATTATCTCGTTTACTTTATATGCGTATTCTTCACC
>NZ_BAAGIR010000039.1:0-18422 GCF_054658155.1 Alkalibacterium sp. m-11 | reverse complement strand
CAAACCAACGGTTAGCTGAGAGAAAGAACAGAAAAGAAATAGCCGTGTAATTTTTAAAAAATAGTCATTTTGAAATTAGACGAGTGTTTCCTTTTTTAAAAAGTTAGTTATGAAATTGGTTCACTTAAATAATACATCTAACTAAAACATTTACTACTTAAAGCAAACCTATGGTATTATTTTAGTTAAGCTAAATTGGCATGATTATAATTATAGGAGTGAGAACGTGTTAACTAACCCTGTTTTAATTTCAGTACTCGTGATGGTTGGATTATCTTTATTCAAGCTGAACGTACTACTCGCGCTTATTGTTGCGGCAATCGTGGCTGGCCTGGTTTCAGGAATGCCTCTTATCGAAACGCTGGAAACATTGATAGGTGGTATGGGTGGAAATGCAGAGACTGCACTGAACTACATATTACTTGGTGCCTTAGCTGCAGCCATTCATCAGACTGGTGCAGCAAAAATCGTGACCCAACGATTGTCGGAAAGTATTAGAGGAACTGGACGCACACTTGTATTCATTATTGCGTTTATCAGTATGTTCTCTCAGAATCTGATTCCGGTCCACATCGCGTTTATCCCGATTCTTATTCCCCCGCTTATTTCAGTTTTCAATAAACTGAAAATAGATAGACGAGCTGTCGCGACTGCACTGACCTTTGGTTTGAAATCAGCTTACATTACGATTCCTGTAGGTTACGGACTGATTTTCCACAACATCATTCGCGACGAGATGGCTCAGAGTGGAATGGACGTCAGCGATATTTCCATCTGGCAGATTCTATGGATTCCTGGGCTAGCTATGCTCGTTGGCTTACTGATTGCCGTTCTTATTACTTACCGTAAACCTCGTGAGTACGATGAACACTCCGGCAACAAGTTTGGTTATAAGGACCGGGATGAGTTAGAGGAAGAAGTCAAACTTAATCGGACACACATCTTTGCCCTTATTGGTGCAATCTCTGCCCTAGTTGTTCAACTCGCTGTTGGATCACTAGTCCTAGGTGCTATCGTCGGGCTGGCAATCATGGTTGTCGGCGGAGCGATCAAATGGACTAACCTGGATGGAATGGTTAAAGATGGGATCGGCATGATGGGCTTCATTGCCTTCGTTATGCTGGTTGCTTCTGGATACGGAGATGTCATCCGTGCGACAGGCGGCGTTGAAACGTTAGTTGGATCAGTTACAGGGATTATAGGTGACAACCAGCTTCTTGCCGCTACAGGTATGACCATTTTAGGCCTGTTCATTACAATGGGTATCGGAACTTCATTTGGTACGGTTCCAATCATCGCTGCAATCTATGTTCCTTTAGCTTTAGAGTTAGGTTTCAGTCCCGCTGCGACGATTCTTCTGATCGGTTCAGGTGCAGCTCTTGGTGACGCCGGTTCTCCAGCTTCAGACAGTACGCTTGGACCAACAGCCGGTCTGAATGTAGATGGCCAGCACGATCACATTTGGGACACCTGCGTGGCAACATTCACCCACTTTGATATTCCGATCATTATCTTCGGAATTATTGGAGCGGTTATCTTATAGTAATTATTTCCAATCATCATTTTTAACTATAGAAAGGACGGGACAGACATGAAAGAAAAGTGATTTTGCACCTATTTGTTTCAATGATCATCCTTCTGACCATGCCATTTTTTATTATTCCGCTTGTTATCGAGGCTATATGGATAGGGATTCTATGGCTCATCTTATTCTTTATACATAGTTTTCTCTTTCTGATTCTCAGTCCGAGAAAGAAAGATCTTATGTGAGGAGACTTGTACTGCCCACTCCTAGCCACAGAGAAATAGAACGAAGAAGGATTAGGTCTTCCGCGCTCTATTTGTTTTACCTTTATTTCTTAAGATTTATTAAGCCAGATTGCTGACTCATATGCCACTTTTTCTTCAGAATCTGACGCATGAACAGAATTTCTTGTAAGGTCAATGCCAAATCGCTTTCTTAAAGTCCCTTCTTCTGCTTCTTGTGGATTAGTTTTTCCATTTAGTTTTCTAACACGCTCGATAGCTCCTTTTCCTTCCAACAAGAGGACAACAACATCACCGCTCGTCAGATACTCAACTAGTCTGTTGTAAAAAAACTTCCCCTGATGCTCAGAATAATGTTTCTGAACCTGCTCTAAAGTAGGTTTCATCATGTTCATCTGGATGACCTTCAAATCGTTTCTTTCAAATATATCTATTATCTGTCCAATCAGATTTCTTTCCACGGCATCTGGTTTTATAATGACTAAAGTCTTTTCCATTATGATCCATCCTCTCAAAACATTTACGAGTCTTCACTAGGATTTCTGAGCATATAAAAGTAAGAAATCGACCTACACCTTATTATAACTATCAAGGCGTTCTTCAAGCGTCCCGGTATGCAGTTCGAACAAGTTGTTATCATAGTCGTAAAAATAAAGCGAACGCCCTTCACCCTCTATTCTCGGCCTGGACTCTCTCATTCGGATATCGTAAGCCTCCAGCTTCTTTTTATAGATTTCATATTCAGAATTCGAGATTTTGAAAGCGACGTGATGATACGTCTCATTCTTTACATCTTCGCTTTCCATTATAGCAACCCAGAGGCCTCCAACAAGCAAAAATTTCTCCTTGAAAAGCGAATGCTTCTTTTCTCCACTGTCATAAACTTCTTTAGCTTCAAATATATCAGAAAACAGCCGGGCTGTTCTGTCAAGATCTGTGACGACCAATGTGATGTGACTCAATCCTTCAATCATTATTGCCCTCCTCAACAGTCAGAATCTCTATGTCAGAAGTATAGCTTTTTATAAAGATGACTTCTAGTGAAAATACGAAAAAACCCACCTTCCGCCAGTCTTACATCCTGGTAGTTAATGAGTTTGATCGTTTTTGTATCCTGTTACTTATTTGCGCTTCCCCCAATACTGGAAATAATCCGTTCTAAGGTATCCATTGTAAAGTTTGCGTTTCTTGGTTGCTTTTTGACCGTAGTGCTCTTCAAAGTCCAGATCGCTGGTTATAATGTACTTACTCCAAGTCGTCAGTGGTCTGAAGGCCTGGCCCATATCACGGTAGATCTGATAAGCCTGTTCAGGGTCCCCTAGTCGTTCCCCATATGGCGGGTTGGAGACAATGATACCGAATTCCTTGTCTGTCTTAAAGTCTGCTACTTGAAGCTGTTTGAATTCTACGCTATGAGACAAGCCTGCTTCCAGAGCATTGGCTTTGGCGATTTCGATCATGCGTCCGTCAATATCCGTTCCTAAAATATCCAATTCAATATCATAGTCAGCCTGCTCTTCTGCATCCATGCGGACTTTCTGCCACAACTCTTCCGGCATCCAGTGCCAGTCTTCACACAGGAAGCTGCGGTTGAAGCCAGGAGCGATATTATGACCGATCAGAGCGGCTTCAATAGGAATAGTCCCGGAACCACACGTCGGATCGACAAATGGGCGGTCCTTTCGCCAAGTCGTCAGCATAATTAAAGCTGCAGCCATATTTTCTTTTAATGGTGCGCCACCTTTATCGATACGATAGCCGCGCTTGAACAGACTCGGTCCAGTTGTATCGATCGTTAAAAGGACCTTGTCTTTACGGATAGCCACTTCAATGGGGAATTTTGCTCCAGTTTCTGGTAGCATTCCGCGACGATGGTAGACATCCTTTATTTTGTCAGCAATCGCCTTGTTTACAATACGCTGAACATCAGGCACACTGTACAATGTTGATTTTATAGATTTTCCGCTGACAGGAAAAGCTGAGTCCATAGCCAGGTAATCATCCCAAGGCAGGGCTTTAGTCTGTTCGTATAAATCATCAAATGTCTTGGCTTCAAATTCGCCTACGATGATTTTTACGCGGTCAGCTGTACGGAGCCACAAGTTAGCTTTCGCTATGTCTTCTTTAACTCCTTCAAAGCGAGCACGACCGTTCTCCACTTCAACGTCGTATCCCATGTCTTTCAGTTCGTTTCCAACAAGCGCTTCTATCCCGCTTGCCGCTGTTGCCAGCAATTGATACGTCATTTATCCGACACCTCTCTTTTTCTTATAGTATGAATGATTTTTCAATTGACGTAAAGAAAATCCTCCCTAAAAAGAGAGGATTTCAGTCACTATGTACATCACTGTAAGCCATGTTCTGTCTAGAATGGACGGTGAAGTCCACTCAGAGATAACCATCTGTCTGCACGGGCAATAAGCCCGGCCTCTTCTCTCTGTTCAATTCCAGGAGAAAAGTGCCCCTACCATATGTTTGGGTTGCTCACTCGAGGGGTTTACCGCGTTCCACCAGACGCGTTTCCCCGTCTGCTTCGTCACTGTGGCACTTTCAAGGGTACTCAAGCATAGGTCTCCCCTTAGCTCTTTTTCCTGCCGTCATCTCAATCACTTGAGAGCCGCAGCTTATTGTTTCGCTGCGCACGAACACTACAGGCATCGCAGCCTGTGTGAGCATGGACTTTCCTCACAGCTTAATAAATAGCTGTGCGATTATCCGTGATGTACACTATTCAAATGTTATTTACTGATTGTCCAGTTTTGAACCGAAAACGTGACGCTCAAGATTTGATAAACGTTTTAGAATATCAAAGTTTGTGACATTAGAACCGGACTGATTCTGGTTCTGATTTTGAGTGCTCATCTGTTTCGACTGATCATCCAGCTTATCAAGCAGACGATTATTTTCAGCTTTCAGCTTATCGATTTCATTCTGAAATGATTCATAATCTCTAATGACTACATCAAGAAATTCATCTACACCGGTTGGATCGTATCCACGCACTTTAGTTTTAAAATCTTTTTCAAGGATCTCTTTTTGAGTCAATTCCCTATCCATTCCTACACCTCATCTATTATCGATTCATTTATGTTGGTTTAAACTCGTTTACTGGATTATGCTATACTTTATACTACAACACCTATTATAACAAACTCTACTATAAAAGTGAAGATACCCACATCTTAATTATGACATAGTTCTAAAATATGTCTGACTTATCTCAATCTTGATGTATCAATCATCATATCCAATTACTTGAAGAAAGGTGATGCTGATTTATGAATAAAAAGGAAAAACAGATGTATGATGCTATACTCTTCTGCAGCTGCGCGGGCAGGCAGATTAAATTTCTATGTTGAGTTTGTCCCAATTTTATCCAAGGCCTCAGTCAAACTGCTCCTCTTCAAGATCAGTGATGAACCACTGCAGTTCATCAAATGTTATCAGGTCCACTTCATACGTACTTGTTGCCTGAAATCTCTTAGCTGCTTCATAGAAAAACTTGACCTTACCTTCATGCTCCGTATCGTAAAAGAGCAGGCAGCCATCAGTATTTCTTATAATGAACTCCTGATTATTTTTCAGCTGGCCTGGATTCTGGTAATCAGAGTTGGATGTATAATTCAGATAATCTGCCTTTTCTATGATGGTATTGAACAGTCCCTGATTCTTTTCATTCCAGTTGCTCTGGAAATTAGTGAATGGGAGTAGAACAGCGAGCTTCAGGTCGGGATAGTCGACTTTAACTTTTAGTACGACCTCGCCCATCCAAAGCTCCGTACCTATATTTCCTGAGATAATCACCCACTCAAGCCCTTCATGAATATAGTCGATCAGTCTCTTCTCAAAGTAGAGCTTGATATAATGCAGTTTTGGATCATCTGCAGCAAATACTGAGACCTCATATGAGCGATACCCGCTGACATATAAATTTTTGATAAACTTCTCCTCCCATTCTATATTTAGAAACAATTGTTTGGTAAACTGATAGTATCCTGAACTAAAGGTGTGAAAATAAATGACTATTCGTTACCCTAATGGTCAACCTTATCTTATTAATGATGACAAAAAGACTAAAAAAAATCAACCGAAGAAGAAAAAAACGGGGTACAGTAATCGAGGAATGACTCTCGAAGAAGATCTGAACCAGACGAACGACTACTATCTCCTCAGAAAAATTGCCGTGATTCATAAAAAACCGATCCCAATTCAAATTGTGAATGTCGACTATCCGAGTCGAAGTGCGGCTAAAATTACTGAAGCATATTATAAAAAGGCTTCTACTACAGACTACAACGGCATCTATAATGGCTACTACATTGACTTTGAAGCGAAGGAAACTAGAAACAAAACATCTTTTCCTCTTAAAAACTTCCATGACCATCAGCTGTCTCACATGGAAGCCTGCGTCGATCAAGGTGGGATCTGTTTCATAGTGGTCCGTTTCAGTATCCTTGATAAAGTTTTTGTTCTGGACTTTTTCGTCTTGAAAAAATGGTGGGATCAACAGTTTGAAAAGAAGGGGAAACAATCTATCCCTTATTCTGTCTTCGAAAAGGATGGCTATGAACTTCAGTATTCATTAGCCCCCCGACTTCCCTACCTGTCCATAGTAGACAAGTTAATTGTGAACAGAGATCTTTAAGAACAGTTTAAGAAAAAAACTGCTCTATTGACGGGCCAGATAAATTAGTGTAATGTTTTTTTTGATATAAATAAAGTATAATGCTGTCTTCCAGGTAAGCTAATTTAATGGAAGAGAAGGAGCGTAATATGTCACAGAACGATCAAGTTACAAGAAAAAATTACAAGAAAAACAAGAAGAATTCTAATCAGCCCAAGAAAAAAGGTGGTGCTGGAAAATGGATCAAACGTGCCTTTCTGACACTGTTTGCACTGATCATGCTTGCTGTCGTTGCAGGTGGATCCTTATTCATCTACTATGCAGCCAGCGCCCCTGAAATGACCAAAGATGACCTTTTAGGAAGTTTTTCTTCTGAACTGGTGGATATGAACGGGGAAGTCTTCTATACATTAGGAGCAGAAAATAGAAACTTTGCAAATCCAGACGAATTTCCAGAAGTAATGATCAATGCAATAACTGCAATTGAAGATCAGCGTTTTTTCAGTCATAGGGGTGTCGATCCTATTGGTATCGCTCGTGCAGCTACAGGATTTGTTACAAATCGTGGCCAGATTGTTGGTGGCGGAAGCACGATCACTCAGCAGCTCGTTAAACTCTCTGTCTTCTCAACCGCACGTGAAGATCAGACGCTGAGACGTAAAGCTCAGGAAGCCTGGCTGGCTGTTCAGCTGGAACGTCAGTTGTCCAAAGAACAGATCATGTCCTTATATCTAAATAAAATTCACATGGGAGGAAATGTATTCGGCGTTGCAACCGCAGCTGAAGAATATTATGGTAAGCACGTCAGTGAACTTGAAATCCATGAAGCGGCCCTGTTTGCAGGAATGGCTCAGGCCCCTAACCGATTCAATCCATACGTCAATCCGGACCTTGCAGAGCGCCGACGTAATGTCGTCATCAGTGCGATGCGCAGCGAAGGAATGATTACTGAAGAAGAAGCAACTGCAGCTATGGATACACCGATAGATGAAGGGTTGATCGAACGGTCCCAGGATGAACGGAACAACTTAGTTTTTGACAGCTACATCACTGCCGTTCTTGCAGAAGTTGAAGAAAAAACTCAATTGAACCCACACACAGCAGGATTGACAATTAAAACAAATATTGATGTCGATGCTCAGCAGAAAGTGTTTGATGTTCTCAATACAGATGAATACGTCGATTTCGTAAATGAACAACTCCACTCGGCTATTTCTTTAGTAGATGTTGAAACAGGTAAAGTTAGAGCTCTCGGTGGCGGACGAAGCCAAGGTGGAGAAAGAGAAGCTAACCGCGCTCTACAGGTTAAACAAGTCGCATCGACAATAAAACCTCTAACGACGTATGGACCGGCTATCGAGCATTTACAGTACTCGACTTATCATCAAATCGTTGACGAAGAGTATACTGTGCCTGGAACCAACTGGACACCAAGGAATCATGATCGACAGTTCAGAGGTCAGATTAGCTTGCGTGACGCATTAGTTGACTCCAGAAACATCCCAGCAGCAAAAATAATGAATGAAGATCTGGAAATGAATCAGGTCGAAGAATTCGTCACTAACTTGGGCATCGATATCGAAAACTTTTCCGATGAAGGATCGATTGTTCCATCAAATGCAATCAATGCGGAAATGACTCCTCTGCAGTTAGCTGGATCTTATGCAGCTTTTGCTAATGGAGGATACTATACTGAACCGTACACAGTATCTAAAGTGATTACTCAAGACGGACAGGAAATCGATCTGACTCCAGAAACAAATCAGGCGATGTCTGACTATACGGCTTATATGATTACTGATGTGCTTAAAGGTGTTGTTTCTGCGAATTACAATACAGTTGGTATTTCCAATCTGCCTCAAGCAGGTAAAACGGGTACAACTAACTTTACTCAAGATCAATTGGACAAATACAATTATCCTTCAGGCGCTGTTCCAGATTCTTGGTACGTCGGGTATACAACTAATTACTCCCTATCAGTCTGGGCAGGATATGACAGCTATAGCGACGGCTATTTAAGCCTGAATGACGGCACCCGTCAACTGCCCAGACAAATTTACCGTATAATCATGGAGTATGTCTCTGAAGGTATGGATAACAGCGACTGGTCTCGCCCTTCTTCTGTCAGCGTCGTTGATGTTGAAGATGGATCGAATCCAGCTCAATTACCGGGGCCTAACACCCCTTCTGATAGTATCGTCACAGAACTCTTTGTGGCCGGCACAGAACCTTCTGACATATCAACCTCATATGGTGAAGAACTGTCAGCTCCAACTGGTCTGTCAGCTGATTATGATGAGGAATCCGATGAACTGACTATCACTTGGGACGAGTACACTTTAGACAATGAAGATGAATCAGTCACTTATAATCTGTCGGTGAACGGTCAGTCAACTACTCTAAGCGACACTGAAGCGGTCATTACCGAGCCCCCTTCCGGCTCATTGACCATCACCCTCTCTGTTTCTGCTTATGGAAACACTGGGCCAGAATCATCTGTCTCCATCACGATACCTGAACGAATCGATGAAGAAGAGGAACCTGAGGAACCTGAGGAACCTGAGGAAGAAGAGCCTGAAGAGGAACCTGAAGAAGATATCGAAGAAGAACCTGAAGAACCTCAGGTGGAAGAAGAAACAGAAGAAGAACCGCCAGGAACTGAACCGGATTCTTCTGAAGATGAACCTGAGGAAGATGAACCTGAGGAAGAAGAGCCTGAGGAAGAGCCTGAAGAAGACGAAACTGAGGAAGATTCTGAAGAATAATCAATCGTCTATTTTCAACTTCTGATTGAATACAACTAATAATGTAAAAAGAATCCGACCTGTCTTGAGTAGACTATACTCTTATAGGTTCGGATGCTTTTTTTAGTAATGTGATTTCTAATTTAATAGTTTTAAGCTTCCATATGGCTATGTAATAAAGGCTAAAGTATCACTTGTAGCGTCTAGTTATACTTTTCTCTGTTATTTACTCTAAGAGTTGTCATTAAAAAGGTTTCTATTTGTAGTTCAATTCTAACTTTTTCTCATTTACTTTAACTAGACGGCTTCTAGATTCAGTAAATGTCTCATTTAAGTCCAAAGTTACAGCTAGAAGGCTCCTAATTGAAGAATCTAATGTAATTTGAATGATAAACTGCAACTAGACGGTACCTAACGACACCTCCCCAATTAACTGCCTTACTGAACTATAAGTAGACTGCTTTTAGTTATACCTTACTTCCCTCTCTCAGCATAAAAATACCATCAGACTTCTCTTGTTCTGACGTTACCTAGAAATTCAAGTTATAGTCATCTGATACTGAGCATCTACCTAGAATTTTACCGCCTTCTACTTCGATCGATTCAAGATCAACGCTGATGCCCGTATCAGCGCACAAAAAAAGAGCGTGTACCCTTTTACAGGTCATTACGCCCTACTTACTTATTCTACTCGTCCTCATCATTGAATCGTGAACCAAAGAACCATTTCCCTCTGATTGTTCGTATACCTATAAAGATGTTCCAGATTCCTATTAAAAGACCTACTCCACCGACAATCGGATCTAAAAAGACTATATAAATAGACAGCACTAAAATGATGATTCCCATCGACAGCAAAAAAATGCCATGTTTCTTTCCCATGATAAAAACCCTTTTCTGTTTAGATTATGCACCCCAGTCAATCGCGCGAACTGGAAAAGCACGTGATATACAAAGAAAACTCAATGCATCGGCATTGAGTTCCATATGATCAGCACTTGCATGACTTAGTCAGTACAAGGATTGATATAAAACTGGGCTACTAGGATTCGAACCTAGGAATGACGAGACCAAAACCCGTTGCCTTACCACTTGGCTATAGCCCATTGAAGGGCGACTGATGGGGATCGAACCCACGAATGCCGAGACCACAACCCGGTGCGTTAACCACTTCGCCACAGTCGCCATATTCATATAAAAAGGATAGCATAATTGTTGTAAGATGTCATGCAAATTCACGCTAACAGGGGTAGCAGGAGTCGAACCCACATCGATGGTTTTGGAGACCATAGTTTTACCATTAAACTATACCCCTAGCGATGGAGGGAGTAGGATTTGAACCTACGAACCCGAAGGAACGGATTTACAGTCCGCCGCGTTTGGCCACTTCGCTATCCCTCCAAAATGCTATGGCGCTGGACAGAGTCGAACTGCCGACACACGGAGCTTCAATCCGTTGCTCTACCAACTGAGCTACAGCGCCTATTTATGTATGACCCCTACGGGATTCGAACCCGTGTTACCGCCGTGAAAGGGCGGTGTCTTAACCGCTTGACCAAGGGGCCGTGGATAAATTAAAACTACGGAGAATGAGGGATTCGAACCCTCGATACGGAAAAACCGTATACACGCTTTCCAGGCGTGCTCCTTCAGCCACTCGGACAATTCTCCATAAGAAAACTCCGCAAGCAGGGCTCGAACCTGCGACAACACGATTAACAGTCGTGCGCTCTACCAACTGAGCTATTGCGGATAGTTAATTTGTTCAGCAACTCTTATATCATAACACCTGTCTACCACAGTGTCAATACAATATCTTGCTGATCATATAATGATGATACTCGTAACAAGAAGTAAATACGCTTACTTCTCCTATAATTATATCAATCTGTACAGAAAGAAGCAATACCGGATTAATAGCCGTAAAATTTGCTTCTGTATTATAAAGACAGAAATCCCCGGATCTGTCACAATGACAGTAAATTCAGAAATTAAACACTACTAATAAAGTTGATTTAACCGGTTCACCAAGACAGCCGTCCAGTTATTTGGTTACGGATCCCCTTCTGAGGCTGGCCAGATATAATAATCGCGGTGTGGATCATTTTTTCCTTTCAGGGCACTTTTGAACCAAGGGGGTGCTGACCAGATGTATGATTTAAGAGGAAAGTCGAAAACCGGTTGTATAAATCAAACGAATCGGATAAATCTGATAAATGATTGCATCTTCCAACCATGACTTTCTATACATTTGATCATTTCTACAAATGAATTGTGAGCTTGCTTTAATACTATAATAATAGAACAGTTTTAGATAGTCTTATTGATGTGTCTCAGTCATAACGGACTCAACTTTTTCCTGAAGGAACGAGAAATGTCAGAAAACCGGGCAGGACTTCTACATGTGCCGGAAAAGACGGCCCTTTTTCACCATCGATGGCTACATGTACATCAGGATGGTCAGTTTTTATCTCCGCCTGTTTGAACGGCAGTACAAACGCTTTTTCCTGTGACTCATTCAATGTTGTTTTCCTGCTCAGCAATTGTGAAAAAATTGAAAGTTTTTCTCTGATAGTTGACTCTTCTATGCCCAGCATGTATAGATATCCGTCATCCACTTCAGCATCATTGAAGAAATTCGGTATGCCCGTTACAGAATGCGATGCCCCTATCAGCAGCAGACTGAGTTTTTTATTGTGACTGACACCATCCACTTCCATATTAAAGTTATAGCACTCTTCTTCTCTAAGTGTCCTGATTCCTTCAATAAAGTATGCAGCTGTACCGTAACGTTCTTTCTGTTCATCACTGACTTCCCAGACGGTTTCGGGCAGGGATCCGGCAGAAATGGAACTCAAAAAGAGCTGCCCGTTGATTTTCCCTGCATCTGCTATCTGCTCACGACAGGCAGTCAAATCCCTTACAGCCTCGTCAGGGTCTACCGATATATTCAGCCCTCTTGCTATATTATTTACGGTTCCGGCCGGTATGATACCGATAGACGGTTTATACTCCTGATCGATCAACCCATTTGCTAGTTCAGAGACTGTGCCGTCACCACCTAGTACAATAATTAAGCGGTAGTGCTTACGGGCTGCATCTATTGCGAATTTAGAGATATCCTCCTTCTTCTCTGTTAGTCTGATCTGTGCTTCTCTATTTTGCTCACCAAGGGCAACAAGGGCTTTTTCGGCAAGTTCCTCTGCACGTTTTTTTCCTGCAGAAGGGTTTGCAATAATCATGATATCGTTCATTTATATCCCTCTATTCTGTCTTTCACTTATGTCCTTATTGTACTATAAATAATTATATTAACAGAATAAAAAAAGACTGAAGACGTTTAGCACGACTCCAGTCCTTAACTATGCATATCAGGATTACTATTTTTTACTCTGGCAATCAGGGCAGAGTCCGTAAATTTCTAGACGATGAGAATTGACAGCAAAACCAGTCAGGTTGCTTGCCACTACTTCGACATCATCCAGACCAGGGTAATAAATATCTTCGATTTTTCCGCATTCAGAGCAAATCGCATGATAATGTTCAGTGGAAGCGAAGTCGAACCGGCTTGAATTGTCTCCGTACATCATTTCCTTGACCAGGCCGAGTTCGGTAAATAGTCTCAGATTATTGTAAACAGTGGCCACACTCATACTCGGAAAACGGCTTTCGAGTGCCTTGTAAATTTCATCAGCGGTAGGATGATTATCCTGATCGATCAGATATTCTAATATGGCATGTCTTTGCGGGGTGATTCTGATATTATTGAATTTTAATCGTTCAATGGATTGTTCAACCAGGTAACTCATTAATTATCCATCCTTTTGGTATATTTCCTACTGTCTAAACAAATGATACAGTTTTAAATCGTATTTTGCAACAAGATGTCAGCCTTATGTTCGGTTTTTATTAAAGTTTTCTAGTGTTTGTAGTATACTTAGTCTAATCATACTAGAAAGAGTGAAATTAACGATATGAAAATCGGAGCTAGAACATTCAAGACAAGTCTGGCCGTCTTCCTTTCCTTACTCATCCCACTTACTTTAGGTTTTGAAGAAGGCGCATCACTTGCAGGTATTTCCGTGGTTGCTTCCATGCAGCCGTCAGTAAAAAAATCGTATCAGACTCTAGTGGATCGTCTGGTCGCCAATACAATCGGTGGTTTCGTTGCCGTTCTCATGACCAGTGCTTTTGGAACATCCATCGTCATTATCAGCTTTGCAACAGCTATACTTATTGCCATCCTTCATCAAATGAAGCTGAACAATGTGATTGGTCTGTCTACCATGACCCTGATCATCATTATGCTGTCGACTGATGGAGATATCTATACGAATGCGACGATTCGTGTACTTGCTACCTTTATCGGTGTCGGGATTGCATTTATAATCAATCGTTTTATCCTTCCGCCAAATTATGAAAAAAAATTGTTCCACCTGACTAATCAGGTGACTGATGATCTTACTCGTTTCATACGAGTAAGCCTCAGGAAAAATGTTCAGTATTCTCTTATGAGATCTGATCTTAATTCGATTGACGAGTCCATCAGTGACATGAAAAAATATCTGACCTTCCTACAGGACACAGAATGGAGCCGTTGGAGAAAGCACGGTGATACGTCACTGACCCGCCTTCTCGTTGTTTACCGTCAGTTTATTCGGACGACAGAAGCAGCGTATAACCTGGTCAAGACTCTGCATCAGTCAGAGAATGTCTACAATCATTTCCCAGAAGAGCTTCGTGTCCTCTTGAGAGAGCGTCTTGAAACACTGATGTCTGCTCATGAACAGATCATCCTGAAATGGAACGGCCGAGTTTTACCTCAGGAAGTCAATTTCATCGCATACAAGTCAGATCTACGGATCACCTTTATGCAGTCGTTCTTTAACGAAGCAAGCCTAGAGTCTTATCTGGAAAACGATTATGGACAGAGCAATACAGTAATCCATCTGATGTCAGTTGTTCTGATTTATGAAGAAAACCTCCAGCATCTTAATAAGCTGGTAAGCAGCTACAAGACCAGCCATAGAAATAATGTTTCAACTGTTGACTCATTGCACTAAAAAAAATAATGCCCATGATTTGTAGATATGATCCAGTTTGCTCTGGACCACCTCTGCATCTCATGGGCTTTTTGTTGTTGCCTTTTAGCTTATTGACTGATACTATTCACTGTCAGGCTGACTGACAGGTTCATTTAACTGATCAGTCACTATATCAGCAGCGAGCTGCTCACCATCAGAAGTCAGTGAAAAATTGTCAGGATTATAGTAAAACTCAAGGCCATTTTCCTGAGCTCTCTCTGTGAACTCCGAATGCAGTGAAATAACTGGGATATTTCTGACTTGAGCCAGTTCTCTCATCCTGTTCAGGTAGCTCCGGTAGTCCAGTGAGCGTGAATTGAGCTGATTAATTTCCTGTACGACAGGATAAGGTTCCAGTAGGATGAGTTCAGATTCTTCAAGAGCAGAAAAACTGTTCAAGATGCTAGTCATATACTGTTCTGTTTCATCAAGTCCAATATCTCTAATTTTGTCAGGAAGAGCCGGAAGTCCGAATAGAATCATGTCAGGATTCTCTTGAACAAGAGGCTGTGCGGTCTGTCTGATATACAGTTCGTAAGAATCAAGACCAGTTTCTGTATAATCGAGAATATCAGCCCCATTTGTTGCTGCAGATTCAATAGCTTCTGTAACTGATTTCATCCACTCTGCATTTAAGTCAATATCTCCAAAAAATGCCACAGAAACCTCGTCATTAGTTAATGACAGGTAATCAATCCGATCGACATGCGACAATGTGTCCAGTCGCCCTTCGTAATCTTCTAAGTTGGCGGAAGGTTCGACAGGTTCGTCTGTCGGCTCATCTTCTCCATCTACAGGTTCCTCCTGAATTGTTTCCCCTTGCTCTTCGGTCATTTCCTCTCTCTGATTGGCTGCGTAGCGTTGCCCGAAGAAAATAGTCAGAACACAAGCGACCAGAAGAATCGGAATACTAATTATACTCTTTTTCATATTCAGTTGTCCTTTCTTATGTAAGATAACTATACTTATATGAGCTTAAACATAAGGAAACAGTAGAAGGCTTAATTGCCTTTCTACTGTACTGTTCCTCACAATCATTTTTTGCCGGTCAGCTGCTTGTACCGGTCATACCACAAGTCGACATAGCCTTCTGAAAAAGGACCTTTTCCCTCATTGATCCATTCAACAAGTATTTTGATGTGCTCCTTTAAAATCAGATCGATTTCATCAGGATAGTCCCATTTTTTGCTATGCTCTTCGTATTCATCTACATCCAGCAGACGTTTTTCACCATCTGGAAAAACTTTGACATCAAGGTCATAGTCGATATATTTAACTCCTTCTTCATCGATCAGAAAAGGCGAAGCCATGTTACAATAATAGGATGTCCCTTTTTGTCTAATCATCGTGACGATGTTGAACCAGTAGTGTTTATGGAAGTATACAAGAGCGGGTTCTCTCGTTTTCCATCGTCGGCCGTCTGATTCAATGACTAATGTATGGTCGTTGCAACCTATCAGAGCATTCTCTGTAGTTTTGAGAACCATCGTATCACGCCAGGTGCGGTGCAGGCTGCCATCGTGCTTATAGCTTTTGATTGTGATGAACTCCCCTTCTTTCGGAAATTTCATCTATGTTCCAACTCTCTAATCATTTTAGAAAAAGTATAGCCTATTTCCCAAATCTCAAGAGTAATTATATCATAAAATACTCTTGAGTGAATAATGTTTAAGCAATTCGGACATCTATTCTCTAAAATAAGGTTATTGCATTGACCAGGTTCCAGACTTTTTGTGTTGGAACTGGAAAAGCTGTTTCAGGAAAATCATCTGGATGGATTGGATAAAGCGTTTGACCTAGTGCAATTTCTTTAATCACTTTTGCTTCATATATAGATAGATTCCACTTCAAGTGAGAGAATACGTGTGTATAGGTGCCTTTTAAAATATTTTCAAAAGCAATGATCAGTCCGTACTCTTTTCTAATATAGTCAACGATTATCTCTGACTGAATTTGTGTAAAAGACTCAGAAGACCCTGCGAAAGATTTCCATCCGTCTTCATCAAGTATGTCTGCAGGAATCATGAGAAACGTCAACATACCAGAAAGAACGCCCTCCGATTCTCTCTTTTGAAACAGATATTCTCCTTTATCGTTCGAAACGGCTAGAACGATGTAAGACTCTTCTCTGACTTTTTTCTTCCCTGCTTTTACAGGATACCTAGTCCAGGTTTCATTTAAATACGATGCATTGAAGTCTTTGACCGGACTCATTTCAGGCTTATAATTTCTGGGTGTACATATGGTTGCCCCAAGATCCATCAAAGCCTGGTTGAAGTCGCCGGGCCGGTTTTTATCGATCAGCAGGCGGATCATTTCTTCGAAAACTTTTCGGCTGGAGGCTTTACCTATATCGAGCTCGATTTCAAACAGGCGGCTCAGCACGCGCATGACATTTCCATCGACGGCAGGTTGAGGCTGATTGAAAGCTATGCTGCTTACCGCTCCTGCTGTATAAGGCCCGATTCCTTTCAGACTTTTAATGGCATCATACTTCTCTGGAAAAATCCCGTTGTGGTCTGTCATAATCTGACCAGCTGCTATCTTCATGTTTCTTACTCTCGAGTAATAACCGAGACCCTCCCATAGTTTAAGCAGCGTATCTTCTGAAGTTTCTGCCAGATCACTGATCTCCGGCAAGGTGTCGATAAATCTCTCATAGTAAGGAATCACCGTATCGACCTGGGTCTGCTGAAGCATGATCTCTGAAATCCAGATGTAATAAGGGTTAGATGTTCGTCTCCATGGCAGATCACGCTTGTTTGCATCATACCAGTCAAGAAGGGTTTTCCGGAACACCTCTATCTTATCCTCGTTCCACATAATAATGCCTTTTTCTTTCAGCACATCTTTATTCTTCATACAATTAGTCACTCATCTTCCTTTTTTCATTGATAAACTGATCGATCAGTTCAGATGGATAGCCTTTTGAGTATAAGAAAGCTTTAGTCCGACTGATGAGATCATACCCTTTGTATTTCCTCGCATAACGGGTCAACACTTTCTCTCCTTGTTTCTTGAGCGCTTCATATTCCTCGTCATCAGACTGGTCTATTTCCAGATCATCCATTACCTGTTGGATCACATCCGAATCAAATCCGCTGGTCATCAGCTGCTGCCGTACTTTCTGATTCATTTCTCTACTTGACTTGTTGCGTTGGCGTTTTAGTACTTTCTCTGCAAGCTTTATAGCATTCTCGACCTGAAGTTCGTGTGAGTATTCATCCAGTCCGGTCAGAATGTCTGACTTGCTCAGCCCCTTTTCACCCATAGCGTGCTCCATTTTTCGAGGACCTTCCAGTTTCAGCAGACTGTTCGTCCGGACGAAACTCTTGGCATATTCTTCATCATTGATCAGTCGGTGAGTTTTCAGTTTCTCAATGATTGGCTCGATGGTCTGGTATTCCTTGTCAATTAGATAATCAACTATTTCTTTTTCTGACCTCATTTTATAATTCAGATAATGAAGGGCAGCCTGATAGCCTTTACTCATTTCTCCCTTTTCCCTGAGGGTGTCGATTTCTTCTTTAGTCAGCTCTTTGCCTTTAATCAGTCTATGCTGAACCAGTAGATTGTCATCAACTGGGAAGGCATATTCATCATTAATGTATATGTTGAATCGGTTCTTGGCTTTTTGAGCCTGAACTTTCGTGATAATATAAGTGTCCGGTTCTGATGTTTTATTATTCTGACTTTTATCTTTCCCTGATTTAATCTTTTTGCTAGCAGCAGACTTTTTCTTCTGTTTCGGATCAGAATAACTATTTCTAGGCCTCGATGGTCCCAGTTCGATCAGTTTTGCTGCTTTTTTTATTTCATCTTCACGAGTCATTATGTCCCCTCCTCGTAGTATCTTCATCCAGTATAGCATGTTTGCCCGAAGTTTTTAATGGTGCTCAGCTCGTAATATGTGTAAAGTTATTCTCGGAAATTTATTCTAGAAATCTGAAACGCAGTTTATTGTTTTTGTCTTTCTCAAGCCTATTTTGCTCTTCGAGCTTTTAAAAGGCTTGAGAAAGTCAGTTCTAATTAAATAATTTCTGTAATTGCCCCATTGGACTTGATGAAGAGCCATAATTAGCTATTCTTCCAATTTTTACACCTATTGAAGGTCTATGTTGGCTTTTCTTCAAAGCTGCTCTCACTGCACCCTTAAACTCCGGCTGGAGTTTCGTTGTAAGTTCCGGTATTTTATCTGTTAGC
>NZ_BAAGIR010000038.1:0-18508 GCF_054658155.1 Alkalibacterium sp. m-11 | reverse complement strand
AAAAATATAAAGAAGTACCGAAAACACAACACAAACGAGCCCTCGTCTTAACTGCACGAAAATTAGTGCGTCTGGTGTTTGCACTCCTAAGCGATCACCAACTCTATATCGCAAGATCGGAGGCGATAGAGTCTTAAGAGAAACTATTTCTTAAGGACGACTATCCGAAGATATAAACCGAACGTATTTTCGAATACGTGGCGGTTTAGTTCAGTGCACCCTTTTTTATGAAAATAGGTTGTCATTTTATAATCTATTCTCTTGACTTAACACCATAATGCTTAATTATGATGACCGGTGCTCTTCTGCTGATTATGTAAGTCCTGATCGGTACCGAAGTTGTTTTCACTTTGCTTTTTTTCTGTCAGATGAGGAAATTGGGAAGGGTTCATCCTTAGCGAACCCTGATGGCAATAGTTATGGATAAAACTCGTTTCTTTGATAGCAATGTTTTGTGATCTTTACGCCCTGTTTTATTGAGGAAGTAAAGTTCCTTGATCCAACGGGGTATTCTGCTTGTTCTGATTTGGAGTAGTTGGATACTTCCAGTGATTTGGGGGATTGGGAGATTTTTTTGGGGAAAAAGTGTCAGCTCGCTGGGTATGGAGGTGTCGAGTTGGACATAAGATCCGTTTTGCGACCAACTCGACACGCTTTCTACCTGCGAGTTGGACATAAGATCCGTTTTGCGACCAACTCGACACGCTTTCTACCTGCGAGTTGGACATAAGTTCCATTTTGCGACCAACTCGACACGCTTTCTCCCTCCGAGTTGGACATAAGATCCGTTTTACGACCAACTCGACACGCTTTCTACCTGCGAGTTGGACATAAGATCCATTTTGCGACCAACTCAACACGCTTTCTCCCTACTAGTTGGTCATAAGATCCGTTTTGCAACCAACTCGACACGCTTTCTCCCTACGAGTTGGACATAAGATCCATTTTGCGACCAACTCGACACGCTTTCTCCCTCCGAGTTGGACATAAGATCCATTTTGCGACCAACTCGACACGCTTTCTCCCTCCGAGTTGGGCATATGATCCAACTATTGCTTTCGTCACAAACAGAATCTTTAATTGGATGGCAGCTGTCAGCATGACAGCTACCTAATAAAAGTTAGAACACAAGAATTATGCATAAGCAGAAACTTTCACGAGCTTCTTTCTGCAACAAAAAAGCAATGAGGTGCCATTAAATATGGAACAAACCTCACTGCTTTTGCGTATTTAAATTGGCCTCTATCAGTTCCCAGGTCAGCTAAACGTTTCTGTGTACATGAGCATTTCTGTAATGCCTTTTTAGTAATCTTCAGGCATGATCATGGCCAGAATGATGTACAGAAGCAGGTTTGATGGAAGGATCAGGAAAATCAGTCTGACAGCCAGTGACGAAATACCGAAAAACTCTGCAATTCCTCCACATACGCCTGAAATAACTCGATCATCTGAAGACTTTCTTAATTTATTGCCGTTCATAGTCTATTCCTCCTCAATTAATTATCTCTTCCTTCACTTTACTCCAATTAATCAGTAATCTCAAGCATGAGTATAATACTTCACAAGTATTTTTTCCTTCTCAGATAAATTGCCACGGCTGCTCCAAGAAGGACTGATATCAGGATAACAACAATCGTTCCAAATGGGGACTGCCGGCCGACCAATCCCCCGGTATTCATCCCGAACAAGCTGAAAATAAGGGTCGGAATGGATATGACCAGGGCGATTGATTCAAGAAATTCCATGATGCTGTTCAATCGGTTATCGATGCTGTCCGAGAGAAGTCCACTTGTGGATTCAATCAGTTCTTTATATAGCTGACTGTTGAAGAGACTTTTACGTATAAGAAGTCTCACGTTTTCTCTCTCTTGGTGAGTACATGTTCTCTCTATCGTTGAATCTGATAACCACTGATGAAAGGTTTCACCATAATCTTCAAGCCGTTTAGAAAAGATAACCATTTCCTGTTCGATATCAGCCAGACTCAACAGCACTTCTCTATTGGCTTTTTCTACAGTTTCCGACTTCGCCTCACGGATGTTCTGGCTTAATCGGTCCATTCGATTGTCCACCGCAATATACATACTAACTATCAGATCCATCATTACCTGATGAGGCGATCGGTCTGAATTGAGCTTATCAAGCAACCCTTCGTCTGAATACCCGTTCAGTACGACTAAAACAGATGCCATTGAAAAAATGAACGTAAGTGTTGTGGATGTATCTGCAAGATGATTACTTTGCAGATCATTAAAAACAGGGAGGTGCAGTACAGACACACGTTGCCCGTAATGATCCTTCAGGCAACTATAGTAGGACACTGTCCTATCTTCCAAGAGAGAGGAAATATCCAAATCTGCTGAAAATTTATCGGTCTCTTTTTTCACATCGTCTCTTACAGGATCAGTTACCAGCACCCATTCAGTAATAGAGTCCGTCCTTTCCGTATTACCTTTACTGATCATGTCACACCTGCTTCCTCAATTGTCCTAAGTCAATCATACTCTAAATTGACTTTAATCTCTATTAACGACCGTCTTATATTTTAGTGTTCCGTACTGAAAATATAAGACGAATAGTGTACACTTTGAGTATTACATAAAGATAGACTGGAAGAAAGAGAGGACAGCTGTCTCAAGCAGCTCAACTGATTATGTGGATACCTTTAATTTTGGCTGTCAGCTTCGTGCTGATTCATTTCCTATCTATATACATATCTTTACCGAAAGCTTTATTAAGACGATTCATTTCGTTTTCTGCTGGAGTGGGAATAGCCTATGTCTTTATCCACCTGTGGCCCCAAGTTGCACACACCCAGGAATTAGCTGAACAGGAAATACACTGGCTGGAAGGACACTTGCTGCACTATGCCTTATATATCATTGCCTTGCTTGGTCTATCCGTTTTTTATGCGATGGACCGTCTGATTGCACGCGCTTATGAAACTAAAGAACAGACCAATCCCAACTTGATCGAATCCCGCCTGTTCTGGGCCCACATTGCCTTCTTTTCTTTATACAATGCCATGATCGGCTACCTTCTGACAGACAGGCGAGAACCGGATGCCACATTAGTTGTATTCTTTATTGCTTTTGCTCTTCATTTTGTGACGAATGACTGGGGGCTCAGACGTCACCATGAATCAGTATATGATCAGTACGGACGGCATATTCTTTCTCTGGCTATCATTGTCGGGTTCGGAATCGGGCTATTTTCTGATTTTCCAGAGTATATATTCGGAAGTGTTGAAGCTTTTGTAGCGGGCGCGATGACACTGAATGTCATCAAGCATGAGCTTCCGTCTGAAAGAGAAGGAAATCTAGAAGGCTTTCTGACGGGGGTAATTTCAGCCGGTTTCCTGTTTATATTCATATAAAAAAGTGATGCGGCCGTCTGAAAGAGACCGAGCATCACTTCGTTTATTATAAATAGTTTCTAAGTTCACCTATATCGGAGATGAGCAAATCTGCTCCTTCGAGTTCCTTATGTTTTCCGAAGCCATAGGTGCATCCTATAGCGTAGACTCCTTCAAGTTCAGCCGTTTCGATATCCTGGAATCGGTCGCCTATTACAACAATATCTCCTTCAAAGTCCTGTTTCAGCAGTTTAACGATCTCTTTCTTTGATTTCCTGAAGTTGAACTGTTCCGTACAGTACAGTCTCTTAAAGTAGCCTTTCAGTCTAAACTGTTCGGCATGCATCTCCATGTAACTGATTGAGCAGTTACTTAAGAAGATCAGAGTATATCCCTGATCTTTGAGATACTGCAGAGTGTCAACAGCGCCTGCATACCATCTAGCTTCATTCCTCTGAATCATTTCAAGCATCGTTTTACCGATAAGTCCAGATGCATCCTGACGAAAACTAGGATCGAGGTCGGGCATGAACAGCTCCCACATTTCCTGCTTGCTGTAGCCCAGCCACTGGGTAATTTCTTCATCTGACCAGTTTTTTTCTTCTGCTTTGTTATTCTTCACAAGATAATTGTATGCGCGTTTAAACGCGGGGATGTATATTTTACTGCTGTCATGAAGCGTACCGTCATAATCAAAAATGATTGTTCTGACGTGACTCAATTCATTCTTCATTTCAATTTTTTCATAAGGTTGGCCATTTCGATTGCTCCAACGGCTACTTCTCCACCCTTGTTACCAGCTTTTGTTCCGGCACGTTCAATAGCCTGTTCGATTGTATCGACTGTCAGCACGCCGAACATGACAGGTACACCTGTAGTGTCTGATGCTGAAGCCACTCCCTTGGATACTTCTCCACAGACATGGTCGTAGTGAGAGGTAGCTCCTCTGATCACTGCACCAAGAGTAACCACTGCATCATACTTTCCGGATGCCGCCATTGTTTTAGCTACTAATGGGATTTCATATGCTCCAGGTACCCAGGCAACGTCGATATCCGACTCTTCCATTCCGTGTCTGACTAATGCATCTACAGCCCCATCAAGCAGTCTTGACCCGATAAAGTCATTGAAGCGTCCCACGACGATTCCAATTTTTAAATCCTGTGCAATTAACTGTCCTTCAATCTTATTCATAATTCTGTTCCTCCAAATTCATTTTTTAATATTCTAAATAGTGTCCCATTTTTTCTTTTTTCGTGCGCAGATACTCCTTGTCTTCATCGAAGAGCGTCATCTGTATCGGTACCCGCTTTTCGACTTTCAGCCCGTACTGATCCAGACTTGATATCTTGAGGGGGTTGTTGGTCATCAGATTAAGTCTGCTGACACCAAGATCATCAAATATCTGCTTGCATTCGTAGTACTCCCTGGCATCTATCGGGAAGCCGAGCAGAACATTGGCCTGAATGGTATCGTGCCCCTGATCCTGCAGCGCATACGCTTTGATCTTGTTGACCAGTCCGATCCCGCGGCCTTCCTGTCTCATGTATAGAAGCACGCCTCTGCCTTCTTCTGCAATTTTTTCCATGGCAGAATCGAGCTGCTGACCGCAGTCACATTTTTTAGATCCGAACACATCCCCAGTCAGACATTCCGAATGGATGCGACAGAGAACAGGTTCCCCATCTGATACATCTCCTTTGACAAGCGCGACATGATGTTCACCGGTAAATTTATGTTCATACGCATAAATATCGAATTCACCGAACTTTGTTGGCAGCTTGGCTTTTGATTCCCGAAAAATAACCTGTTCATTGGCTTTCCGGTATTCGATCAGTTCACTTATCGTTGCCATTTTCATATCGTGTTCTTCTGCAAAAGCCACAAGATCATCACGTCTAGCCATGCTCCCGTCATCGTTCATGATTTCACAGCATAAACCGACCGGTTTCAGACCGGCGAGTCTCATCAGATCTACAGTGGCTTCCGTATGGCCATTTCTTGCCAGCACACCTCCGTCAACCGCTTCAAGTGGAAACATATGTCCCGGACGCTTGAAGTCTTCAGGACGGCTGTCTTCATCCACCGTTTTCATAGCTGTCAGCGAACGTTCGCCGGCTGATATTCCTGTAGTGGTATCTACATGATCGATGGATACTGTAAAGGCTGTCGTGTGATCATCCGTATTGTATAGACTCATTTGAGACAGACCCAGCTTCTTCGTATACTCCTTAGTCATAGGAATACAGATCAGTCCTCTGGCATACTTGGCCATAAAGTTGACATTTTCAGCAGTCGCGAATTCTGCTGCACAGACGATGTCTCCCTCGTTTTCCCTGTCTTCATCATCTACGATAATGACGTTTTTCCCTTGTTTCAGATCTTCCAGTAATTCTTCAACTTTATTGAACATGCCCTCACTCCTGTTTCTTTCTATCTATACAAACCCATTAGTCTGCAAAAAGTCTTGACTTAGCTTTAACTTTGTCTCGCTCTTTGGAGCCAGGCCCATTAGCTTTTCTACATATTTTCCGATCATGTCACATTCGAGATTGACCTTGTCGCCGATTGAATGGCTCAGCAATGTGGTTTGCTCAGACGTATGCGGGATGATCGATACTTGAAAGTCATTATCTGATACAGCTGCGACCGTCAGACTGATGCCGTCGATTGCTATGGATCCCTTTTCGATAATGTATTTCAGCAGGTTCTTGGAGGCATTGACTGTGACCCAGACCGCATTATCGTCTTTTCTGAAATGAGTAATGACTCCTGTTCCGTCGATGTGTCCGCTGACCATATGGCCACCTAGTCTGGTCTGAAGCGTCAGCGCTCGCTCAAGATTGATACGGCTACCGGAAGTCAGTGTTCCCAAAGTCGTTCTATCCAAGGTTTCTGACATGACATCAGCTGTGAAAAACGTTTTATCGAAAGTAGTGATCGTCAGGCACACCCCATTAGTCAATATGCTGTCTCCTATGGCTGCATCTTCCAGAACCTTCTCTGCTTTAATGGTCAATTCGCTTGATTTAGCACCTTTTTTAATGCTTTTGATTTCTCCTATTTCTTCAACAATTCCTGTAAACATTTAATTTTCACTCCTATCTATATAAGCTTCAATATGCAAATCATCTTCAATTCTGGTTATTTCAACAGATTTCAGTTTATAAGCATCGGACATCTGTTGGACCCCGTGTCCAATGACTGGAGATATCGCTTCTGCTCCACCAAGGAGTTTAGGTGCAATATAAACAGACAGTTTGTGCACGATTCCAGCTTTCAACGCAGCTGCATTGAGCGTTCCTCCCCCTTCAAGCAGAAGGCTGTCTACGCCGTATTCCCCGATGATCCGCATGGCTTCTTCCAAATCGACATGTCCGTCAGATTCTCCAACAATTTTTACCGTCACGCCTCTACTTTCAAGCGCCTCTTTTTTTGCCGAAGGTGCCTGTTCGGTCGTCAGTATCAATGTCTTTGCTTTATCCTGCTCAGTCAGGACTCTTGCGTCCATAGGGATTTTCAATTGACTGTCCATAATAATACGCACTGGCTGAGGCAGTCCATCAACCCGACAGGTCAATCGGGGGTCATCTTTCAGGACCGTTCCTATTCCAACCATTATTCCGCTGAGATGCCCTCTTAAATGATGCGCATGATTTCTTGATGCATCAGACGAGATCCATTTCGACTCCCCGGTTTCTGTAGCTATTTTTCCATCCAGTGTCATTGCGTATTTCATTACGACAAAGGGACTTCTAGTAGTAATAAAATAGTTGAACACTTCGTTCAACTTTCTGCTTTCTTCTTCAAGAACGCCTGTCACCACTTCAATTCCTGCATTTCTTATACGCTCAATGCCGTTTCCAGAAACGACCGGGTTCGGATCAAGTGCGGCTACAACTACTCTCTTCAGCTTTTTGTCGATAATCAGATCCGAACATGGCGGCGTGCGGCCATAATGAGAACACGGTTCAAGCGTGACATATATCGTTGCCCCTTCTACTGGTTCATTCGCAGAGTTGATCGCATTGACTTCTGCATGCGGTTCTCCAGCTTGATGATGATACCCTTCTCCTATGATTCGCCCGTCTTTCACTATGACAGCCCCTACCATAGGATTAGGAGACGTGTGACCCTTCGCTTGCGCTGCTAAATATAATGCCCTTTTCATATAGGTTTCGTCCGTTGTCACTTTTTCACCTCATTAAAAAAGCCCCGAATCAATTAAGATTCAGGGCTTGAAGAATTTTGACCAGTTATGCACATAACAGAACAAGAGAGTACGCCAGTCAGACTGGCAGCTGGACCTATATAAAGAAAAACCCTGGAATAAACTATTCCAGGGTTTGAAAGGTCATCTCAATCTGCACTTTGAAAAGGCCTAGTTGTCCTCTTGAAAGTCCAATTGTGCATATACGTGTCTTCTTTCATCCAGACTATACTGTCGGCTTCGGAATCTAACCGAATCTGCCTTGCGGCTCGTGGGCTTTACCACCGGTAGGGACTTACACCCTGCCCTGAAGACTATTTACTTGTTAAATAAATCATATATGGAAAATATAACTGTGTCAACTATGAATATTTATTATCTGCATTTTTAACCAGAACAGCTACTCCCATGCCTCCGCCGATGCATAATGACGCCAGACCGTATGTCAGTCCACGCTGCTTCATCAGATGGACAAGTGTGACCAGAATCCGGTTACCACTGGCACCAACTGGATGACCAAGCGCAACAGCTCCTCCATTTAGGTTTGTCCGCTCAAGCATATAGTCTTTGTCTACTCCAAATTCATCCGATATTTCTTTTATAACACCCAGACTCTGACTGGCGAATGCTTCATTCAACTCGAATACATCGATGTCCTCAAAACTTATTTCCGCACGCTTGACTGCCTGCTTGATAGCTGGAGTTGGTCCTAGACCCATAACTGAAGGATCGACGCCTCCCTGACCTATCCCGACGATTTCAACGAGGGGAGTCAGATTATTTTCAGTCAGGTAGTCTTCCCCAACGATCAGAGTTGCGCTGGCCCCGTCATTGATTCCGGAGGCATTTCCGGCTGTAACGGACCCGTCTTTTTTGAAAGCCGGTCTTAGGCTGTTCAGTTTTTCTTCTGTCGTATTACGATTGGGGTATTCGTCCGTGTCGACAATAACCGTTTCTCTACGGACTTTAGTCTCCACTGGAATGATTTCATTATTGAAGGCCCCATTGTCTATCGCTTCGATCGCTCTCTTTTGAGACGTGTAGGCAAAGTGATCCTGATCTTCTCGAGTCAGGTTGTATCGTTCAACGATATTCTCAGCGGTCACTCCCATATGATAGCCTTCAAAAGCATCTGTCAAAGCATCATCTAGCATGTGGTCTCCCACTTTATAACCGCCCATTTTCTGACCACTACGGGTGCTGCCTGGAATTAGGTAGGGTGCCTGACTCATTGATTCTGTGCCCCCTGCAATGATCGCTTGATATTCACCGGCTTTAATTCCCAGATAAGCGTTCATTACCGATTTTAATCCACTTCCGCAGACCATATTCAATGAATACGCTGGAACGTCAACTTGAATTCCTGCCTTGATTGCTGCCTGACGAGTGACACCTTGTCCCTGTCCAGCCGGCAGTACATTTCCCAGAACAACTTCATCGATGTCTTTCTGATTGATTTTGCTCTGTTCCAGCACACCTTTTATTGCGTAACTGCCTAAATCAGCGGCAGACACATCTTTAAGTGCGCCTAAAAATGATCCAATGGGTGTTCGTTTTGCTCCTGCGATGTAAACTTTACTCATTCCATTCTCCCTTTCGTCAGCTGCTTTGATTCTTTCTAGTCATAGTATTGACCACGAGCTGGAACAAGTAAAGTCATATGCAGTAATTTTAGAACAATCTTAAACTCTTTATTTTTTATTCGTCAACTGGTATAACCGCACCATCCCAAGTATCCAGAATGAATTCCTGAGTTTCTTCTGCTCTAAGCACTTCAACCAAACGGGCAATCAGTTCGCTGTCTTCGTCTTCTGAACGTACTGCAATGATATTGGCATACGGCGACGAACTGCTTTCCAAAGCGATTGCTTCTTCAACTGGACTGATGTCTTGATCCACTGCAAAGTTTGAGTTGATGAAGAACACATCTCCTTCATCCTGAGCGTACAATGTCGTCATTAGCGCTGCATCGTATTCATATTCGAACTGAAGGTTTCGTTCATTTTCTACAATATCATCGAACGATGCGTCAATCAGATCGATCGAGTCGTCTACTGTGATCAGCCCGGCATCCTGAAGAATACCCAGAATACGTCCGTGATCGGCAACACTGCTGCTGGCAAGAATCGTTGCCCCTTCAGGCAGATCTTCCAGGCTGTCGTGACGGTTTGAGTATGCACCTAGAGGTTCGATATGAATCCCACCTGCATTGGCGAAGTCATAGTCGTTTTCTTCCACTTGTGTTTCAAAATACGGCACGTGCTGGAAGTAGTTGGCATCGATATCCCCATCAGAAAGAGCCAGATTCGGTATAATGTAGTCATTATACGTTTCGATCTCCAGTTCAATGCCTTCTTCTGCCAGTGTCGGCTGAATGAATTCCAGGATTTCTGCGTGAGGCACATTGGTCGCCCCGACTCTTAGTACCTGAGACTCTTCAATTGTCTCTTCTGTTGTTTCATTTCCATTGCCTTCTGCCGGATCCGGGCTGTCTCCAGCTGTATCGCCATTTCCATTCCCGCATGCTGCCAGTAAGAATGCACTGCTCAATAAACCTAGTCTGATTGCTTTTTTCATAATATATTTCTCCCCTATTCTCTATTTTTTATCTTTTATCAATATAAGAAACCCAACGGTCCCCTATAAATTGGATAACAAAAACAATGAGTAAAATTACTAATGTGGACACTAGTGTGACGGTTGCCCTACCTCGCTGGAAGCCTTCCAGATAAGCCAGATTCCCTAAGCCACCTGCTCCGATCACCCCAGCCATCGCCGTGTAGCCGACGAGACTGATCGCCGTAACTGTTATGCCGGCAATGATGGAAGGCAGGCTTTCCGGAATATACACTTTCATGATGAGTTCAAATTTAGACGCACCCATCGCTTCCGCTGCTTCGATCACGCCTTTATCCACTTCTCTGAGTCCCGTTTCTACCAGCCGTGCATAGAACGGTGCAGCTGATAAAATAAGGGCAGGAAGTCCTGCAGTCGGTCCTGTAATGCTGCCGACGATCACCCGTGTAAAAGGAATCAGCAGAACGATCAGGATAATAAACGGAATCGACCGGAAAATGTTGACCATGACTGATACTGACTTGTATAAGGCTACTGACCAGATCGTCTGGTTGTCTCTCGTTTCATATAGAATAAGACCAAGTATAAGTCCGAGAACGAAGACGGCAATGACTGACAAGGCGCTCATATAAATCGTTTGCTTTGTTGCTGTCCATAATCTGTCCCATGAAACAGTTTCAAAATTGGTATATTCTGTCAAGATACCTGCTATTGTCAATTGATTTAACATTTTTATTCAATCACCTCTACTTGGACAGGATAGGTTTTGAACAGTTCGAGTGCCTGTTCCTGCTTGCTCTGGTCACCTAGAACCTGGATGATCAGTGTACCTACCGGCGTGTTATGTGTCGACTGGATCGTTCCTTGAATAATGTTGATGTCGCAGCCGCATTGTCTGCTGACCTGAGTGATCACTGGTGAGCCGATGTTGTCTCCTTGGAAGAACAGCTGAATGATTTGACCGTCCGGATAGGCTTTTTTCAGTTCAGTCAGCGCCTGGCGCGTCTCCTTATTGTCCGTTTCCCTGTCCTGACGGATAAATCGTTTAGTAATGTCTTCCTGAGGATTTCTGAATACCTGGAGAACCGATCCCTCTTCAGCGATATTTCCTTTGTTCATAACCGCTACCCGGTCACAGATTTTTCTGACTACTTCCATTTCATGAGTGATCAGAACGATCGTGACATTCAGTTCCTCATTTATCTTGGCGAGAAGGTCAAGCACTTCATCTGTCGTCTGAGGATCGAGGGCGCTGGTCGCTTCATCACAGAGCAGGACTTTCGGGTCATTCGCCAGTGCTCTGGCAATCCCGACCCGCTGCTTCTCTCCACCAGACAGCTGTGCCGGATAGGCTTTTTCCTTGTCACTTAATCCGACCAGGCTGATCAGTTCTCTGGCCCGGTCTATCCGCTCGGCTTTTGACACACCGGCAATTTCAAGTGGGAAGCAGATATTTTCCAGTACAGTCCGGCTCCAGAGCAAGTTGAAATGCTGGAAAATCATACCTATGGACTGGCGCTCTTTTCTCAGCTCTCTTTTTCCTAGAGGAGAAAGCTCCTTGTCGTCAATGATGACGGAACCTGAAGACGGCCGCTCAAGTCCATTAAGCATTCTGAGCAAGGTACTTTTACCGGCTCCAGAATACCCGACTATGCCGTAAATTTCTCCTTTGTTGATTGTTAAATTAGTTTCTTTCACAGCTTCAAACGGCTGTTTTTTGTTTAAAAATGTCTTGGTCACTTTATTTAAAGTAATCACTTTGGTTCACTCCTGTTCTAATACGGTCTCTAAACCTGAAAGGGACAGTTTCCTGATAGGTCCAGAGAAACTCTGAAGATTATACAGAGCAATAAAAAACGCCCTTTTCAAGTCTCTAAACTTAAAAAGGGCGAATAGGTCTATTCGCGGTTCCACCTTCGTTCGTCACTTCATTGCTGAAGTAACCTCTGCCAGTACTTAAAAGCCTGTCTGCTTCTGCATACTGCGGCACTATAGCGGGTGCACCCGGAAATGGCTCATACATGTACTCACCATTTCAGCTCAAAGACCATTTTCCAGATCGATCCTCATGCTCCCTTTCACCAGGCGAGAGCTCTCTGAGATGAATCTCTAATCTGTACTTATCTTTTCAACGCTAACTGTTCTCATTTAAATTTAATTAATGTTGTGACTGATTAGTAGTCTATCAGATGGACTAAATCCGTGTCAACACTTTTATTTTTTATTTTTTTTTAAATCCAGGTCAACAATCTGCGTACCGTGGAACTGGTCCGTGTGAATCAACTCAGCTGCTTCGGAAAGATTTTTATAAGTTAGGCCCCCACCGGCAAGAATTTCAAGACGTCCTGAAGCTTCTTCGACAAGCTGATTGATCCATTTATAATGATTCAGAGCTGACCCTGCTTTTGCCCCTCGTGTCAGTAGTCTGTTTATTCCATGACCGCTCAGTTCTGAAACTGCAGCCAACTGAGCTGTTTCGGCAAGCTCGTCAAATGCCATATGAAAAACCGTTTCTCTGTTTCCAGCACATTCGACCAGTTTGTCGATAAATGGCCAGTCGATTTGTCCATCTGGCGTGAGTGCACCGAAGACTATCCCGTCTGTTCCAAGTTCGACTGAACGAGCAGCAGATTCGACCATCATCGCTTTTTCTTCGTCCGTGTAGACAAAGCTGCCTCCACGTGGCCTTATCATCGTTACGACCTTGACCTGATGCTGATGAGCGAATGCCAGAACCTCTTTCTGGACCTGTTCAGAAGGGGTTGTTCCTCCTACATCCAGCCTGTCACACAATTCTATCCGGTCAGCACCGGCATGAATAGCTTCAGGTACGTTGTAGAAGTTTTCAGCACAAAATTCTCTTAACATGTTATCTCTCCTCGTTTTACCCTTCATTAATGAGAGGCTGCGCATGTTTAGTGCCGTAAAGATACCCCAGTACACATACAAGAGCTGAGAATCCTATGAAGATCGGCATGTAAAACGGATTTGAGAACCAGCCGCCCAGCAGGATGACCAGCGATCCGATCGTGCCCAGTACTGGCGCGACGTAACCTAAAAATACACTAGTGATGCGTTTTTCCTTCTTAAGCTGAATGACTTTGATATACAAGACAATATATAGGACATAACTGAATACGATGGCGATTTCACTGATGTCTCCACCGGCAAGGATGTCCCATCTTTGAGTAATGTAATGCATGACCAGCCAGAAGACAGATAATCCGTATGCTGTCAGTGCGGCGAATGGTGACAGACCTTTCTCTTCATCCAGATTCTTAATTCGACCACTCATCGGCATCATATTTTTCATAGCCAGAGTATGAGGCAGTCGGATATAACCCAAGCTGATCCCATTGACCACTCCAAGGATGGATATGAGCACAAAGCTCGTCAGTATCCGTTCCCCGTATATGCCTAATATCGACTGCCCAGCCTGACCGATCGCCTGATCGCCTGCCGAGAGAATGAACTCCACGCCGACGATTGCTATCAGTCCAAGGAAGAAGGCCAGGTATACCCCAAGAACAACAAGCGGGCCGATCGTCAGTGCCAGTGGCATCGTCCGTCGATGATTTCTCACTTCCTGAGTGATGGTCGTAGATACGATCCATCCGTCGAAAGAAAAGGCTACCGGGGCTAACGCTCCAAGCCAGGCCCATCCGACATTGCTTCTTTCAACCAGAGCTATTCCTTCAGGCAGAGCCGGTGCGTTCTGATTCCAGAAAATCCCTAGCAGTCCGATTCCAATCAGAGGAATCATTTTGACTACTGTGGATATATTCTGAAAACGCCCTCCGCTCTTGTATGAAAAGTAGTTCATAGCAAAGAAGAATGTCATGTACATTAGTCCTAGTATCGTCTGCAGTTCCAGACTGGACTCCAGACCAAACAGAGAAATAGTATAAATCCCTGATACCCAGCTGACAACGGCTGTAATCGTCGGGAAATAGACATAGAGCTGGAACCATCCAAAGGCGTTCGCTGCTTTTGACGAAACGAATTCCTCATAGTAGGAGACGACTCCTCCTCTCATGGAAGACCGACCTGCCAGTTGTGATAAGGTGATACTTCCGAATATGACACAAAGTGCCCCAATAACGAAAACCAGAATACCCAGCCAGACACTGCCTCCAGTTGCAATTAGAATTTCATCTGCTTTAAAAAATATACCTGAACCAATACTGATTCCGATGATCATGGAAATGGCAGTTCCCAGACCATAGTGTTCTCTTTCTTTCATCATGACTCCCTCCTCCATTGCTGAAAGGCAATGGTTAAAAATGCATTATTCAACTATAGCAAAAAGAGGGATTGAAATAAAGAGATAGAACATGTGTTATTTATGATAACGGTCTCAGTTTATAGTCTTCTCATTCTTATTAGACATAGGGATTTAATATCTGATTACTTTTTTCATAAAGTGATAGTCAGATTCCGGCTTCGAGTACTGTTCTATAAATCCATATTTTTCGTAAAGATGTTTTGCCCGGTCATTTCCTTTCAGAACATAGAGAGTCAGATTGTCGATTTCCGGATCACTTAGTGCCGCACCTGTCAAATAGTCCATAATGTCGTGGCCGATCGACTGATTTCTATGGGACTCTTTCACTGCGATAAAATCGATGTACCATTCATTTTTAACAGGATTTCGACTTGTACTCATTCCAGCCTTAACAAAGGAAATAAACGCTTTCGGTCCAATCGCCTTTATGATCGCAGCGGTTTTAGCTAAAAGTCTCAAACCTGGCTTAAAATGACCAGAAGTGGAACAGCCGAAACCTCCGACAACTTCCCCTTCTGCTTGTACGGTAAAGATAGTCATTGAAAAACTGTCTGCTTCCTGAATCCAGACTAGCTTGAGTAATTTCTGTAGCTGCTTCTTAGTCAGCTGGGTCTTGTCCTGAAACTTATCGTAGAACGCATTAGCTACCATCTGACTGACTGCCTCTGCCTCGTGTTTATTCATTTTTCCGATCTGCATGAGTCTATCTTCCTTTCAAAGGTCATTCTATCTAAAAAGGATCTAGCACTACTCCTTGACGACCAGATATTTCCCCTCGTCCCCAGTGTAACAGGTCAGGTGAGTCGTTTCATTTTCTAAGTCTCAAGCCTACTATCCTTTTCGGCCCATTCCCATCCTTATGCTATAATGTATCCATAACACGCTACAGAAAGGGCGATTAAATGTCAGCCGATACACTGATTTACCGGGCTATTGAAAAAAAAGATTACGCAGCTGCGGCCCAACTTATTAAAGATACCTGGCAGTACGAGAAAGTTGCTTCATCCAACAATGCTTTGCATATGGCCTATGTTTTTCTGTATTCAAGTCTTGCTCATCATAATTTTTCACAAGTTGCCCTCCGAGAAGGGAAGCTCGTTGGACTGATTCTGGGGCGGACAAATGAGGTTCCACTCAAAGAAAAACGTTATTACTTGAATATGGGCTATCATCTGATCAGGCTGCTTCTGACTTCTGAGGGAAAACAGGCCGTTCAGTCTTTTCGAAGAAATTTGCAGGTTAATCAGGCCCTGCTTAAACAGACTTACGAAACATACGATGGAGAACTGACATTTTTTGCGGTTGATGCGTCAACCAGACAGTCAGGCATTGGTTCTCATTTGTTCCATTCCTATCTCACTTTTATGCAGAATGAAGGGGCCAGAACATTTCGTCTGTTTACTGATACGAGCTGCACTTATGCGTTTTATGAATCTAAAGGGATGACGCGCATCGGGGCTGTCACCAGACGCATGCCGTTTTTAGATAAGGAAATGAGCTTTTTCCTATATCGAGGAGACCTGCAGGAATTAAAGACAGACAAGGCCTTATAGGCACTCATCTTTATTTTCAGCTGCTTATCACATGCACTTAGATCAGTTATATCAGAATTGGCCAGTGAAGAGTTTTCACTGGCCTTATTTTATTGTTATTCTATCAGTTATCAGACACTTAGTATTTTTACATCTAGGTCATCCTGCCGTTAATGATTCAATTTATTACAGCCGTAAGAGGGATAAACTGTAACTAAGATAATTCTACTTGCAGCTGCGAGCACTAATTCCTTCACTTACTTCCATCAGAACAGATCTAGATGCATCTCCATCGATAATTATTGTCACAAATACCGCTATAAAGGTTCTAGTTATAGCTCTGAAAGAATCTTTACGACTAAATTACTGCTAGACCCCTTTTAACTGTATCTTACAAAATTCCCTATCCATATAATTCAGTTAAACACGCATTACTTTGAGTTCAGTACTCACTTTAGTCTTTATACTGTAATTAAAAGCAGTCATAGCTGTAGTTCGCTGCTTCTAATTGTTGATGAGCTGCCATTTAGACACCTATTTTCGACTTTTACATTCCTTAAGTGACCTGACGTGACCAGTCTCTCAGAAAATCGTCACATTTCCGTACTATTTGAAGCATTTTATAATCAGAAGATTTGAGAAGCTCAAATCTGACCTAATCTGATCATTTCCTTCCTGAAAACAGTAGAAACGGTCGAGCTGACAGGTGCACAGAAAGACCTCATCCGGATAAGAGCAGGCTTTTACTCCATAGATGAGGTTAATCTTTCTTAAGTTTTAATTACTCTGTTCAGCTGTTTGGACTTTTCCTTTTCTTTTCGGATTGAATTTAATCAGCCCAAAGATCAGGAAGAACACGGTAATGACGGTCGAAATAATCAGGAAGACCACTGGACCGAACTGGTAAATGAACGGCAGTGATGCAGCCGTCACCAGTCCCCCTCCAACGAAAGGTTCAAACAGGATCTGTTTGTAGCCGAATCCCATCAGCGCGGGAGTCTGATATTCCGGATCGGCAATTTTCATCAGTAGAAGTCCGGTCGCTGTCATACCCGTTGCCTGTCCAAAATCACCAAGTCCTCTTTCAAACCAGTACTCGGGAATCATCCGTGGACCGAGGTACAGGAATGCAAAGACGTTCCAGGCTGTAGCGACGATTGCCAGCAGGAGGAACGGCAGGATATTTTCTCCAATGACCTGCAGAGATAATGTAGCCAGCGCAGATACAAGAAGCACATCCAGAGCAAAGCCGGATATTTTGCTGATCAGGTTCTGATCGATATACATATGAATATCTAGCTTATCGAAGAACATCTGAACGATGACTCCACCGATCATAGCGAGCGGGAACAGGGGCACATAAGGGAATAAGACTACATCTGTCCACGCTCCCCATGTACTGGCTTCCAGCAGGATAAGACCTTGCTGCAGGACATAACCGATCACTATTGCAAATGCAATAAGTGACAAGTGAAAGGCAAGTGGTTCGATCGCTTTGGCTTCTTTCACTTGAGATTCCATCTCGAATCCGTGAGACTCACCTAAACGTTCTTTTTCTTCTTCAGTATAGTACTCTTTCCCTCCGACATGTTTAGCGAAGCCTTTTCTGTATCCAATATTGATGATGATGATGCCTGCAACGACCCCAACTAAAATACCGACTGTAGCTAAACCGAGAGCGAGGTCTGTACCTTCGGCAAAGCCAAGGTTTTCAAATGTGCTGGCCAATCCGGCAGCTGTCCCATGACCACCTACAAAACTAATTTCGATCAGTGCTCCAGCCAGCGGATTCATACCAAATAGTGGCGTCAACACAAGCAATGTAAGCAGCAGACCTATAACATACTGTCCCCATGATACAGCCTGTCCCATTACGATCTGAGGACCTGCGACATCCCATATTTTTCTGACACCAGGGACTTTCTTGCCTAAGAAAAGAGCGGCGAATACGATATTGATGAACATCCCTGGAAGATGACGCCACACATCGAGAATAAAACCAGGCATCAGTCCATTATAAAACATGGATCCCTGCTCCAGAAATTGAGACGTCAACCGTCCCAGAACATCAGGACCTAAAAACAAGGCAATAAATCCTGCGATAATCGAACTGGGTAAAAACAGATTGCGCAGCCATTTCGTATGCAGGCGCACAACTTTACCGATAATCAGACACACCCCGATCAACAGAAAACTAAACCCCACCATATTTGGTGTCATAACCCATTCCTCCTAGTACGTGATTATAATTACACAAATTTTACGATTATAATCAAATTTAATTTTCTAACAACTATTGTGAGATTACGTACGAAATATTCAGGAGTAGAATGATTAGATCTCTAAGAATAACATTATTTTTTTATCCTTCAACTTAATTATCTGATAATTCTTTTACACTATCAAGTCAATCATCTGGCAGGTATGTGTCAAGACTTTGGCGGAAACTTTTTTTCTAGAGATGGTAACTCTTCAATTTTAATATTAAAATGGCTCATTCTGTGTGTTTCATTACCCAAACATTTTCTTCAGTTGTCCCATTGGACTTG
>NZ_BAAGIR010000037.1:0-18577 GCF_054658155.1 Alkalibacterium sp. m-11 | reverse complement strand
GGGGATAGTTTGGTAGTCGGATACCTACTATTTTACCGATAAATGAGGGAGGGGCAAGTGTTTTTTGTCTTTTCCTTGATAGAACAACGGTTATAGACCTTTAAGAACAAAAAAATTTGACAGTAACAATTGAATTATAGGAGGAAGTTATATGAATTTAGTACCTACAGTTATAGAACAATCTCCACGTGGTGAACGTGCGTATGACATTTATTCACGTCTATTAAAAGACCGCATCATCATGCTGGGTGGAGCCATCGACGATCAAGTCGCAAACTCTGTTATCGCACAGCTTTTATTCCTAGACGCACAGGACCCTGAAAAAGATATTTACCTGTACATCAACTCGCCAGGTGGAAGTGTAACTGCCGGACTAGCTATTTACGATACAATGAACTTCATTAAAGCGGATGTTCAGACAATCGCTATCGGACTGGCAGCTTCAATGGGAAGTTTCCTATTGGCTGCCGGTGAAAAAGGTAAACGATTTGCTTTACCAAATGCTGAAGTCATGATTCACCAGCCTTTAGGTGGAGCGCAAGGTCAGGCAACTGAAATTGAAATTGCTGCTAAACACATCTTGAGAACACGTGACCGCTTGAATAAAATTCTGGTTGAGCGTACTGGTCAGGATATGGAAGTCATTGAACGTGACACAGATCGTGATTTCTTCATGATGGCAGAAGAAGCCAAAGAGTACGGAATTGTAGATGAAATTATGGACAGCTTTGCTGACCTTACAGATAAATAAGAATGTGGAGACTCTGAACAGATTGTTCGGAGTCTTTTTTTGACTCATACTCAAACAGAGACTTAAACTACCACAAAGCCGATAGCTATTTTACAAAGGTTTTCGTACAATGCTTATGACTAGCCAAGACTTTTTCACAAGAGTATACTGTAGAGAGTAGGGAAAATCTGAAGGGAGTGAGTGAATGGATACAAGCAAAATAAATGCTTATTCTGTAACTGTCGATGGCGGGCTCCATTTAGGAAGCAGAGAAGCTCCCATTAAAGTTGTGGAGTTTCTCAATCTCAAATGTCCGTACTGTAAAGAGTGGTGGGAAAAAGGCACACCAGTCCTTGATGAGTATGTGGAGAACGGGAAAGTCGAACGGATCGTCAAGCTTTTTGACAAGGAAAAACCCGGATTGAGGAAAGGGAACATCCTTCATGCACATATAAACTATGAAGATAAAGAGACTGCTAGAAAAGATATTGATTATTATTTTGAAAACTTGCAGGACTGGGGCGGACTAGACGAAGATGAAGTGGCGGAGTATGCCAAGTCTATACGTGGAGCTGAGGAGCAGAACAATTCGGCCCACTCCAAGGCAGTCATTGAAGAAGCGGCTAAGGCTAATGTTACGCTGGTACCGACTGTATTCATTGAAGATTATATCTTTGATGAGCATATTACTGAAGAAGAACTGAAAAGCATTATAGAATCTAAACTGAAAAGAGATGAAGACAGGGAACCGAATGAATATTAATAGGACGTAAAATGTCCCGTCGATTTAATTTAATGGGTTGAAATCTGCCCCGCTTCTTGTTACACTGTATTTGTACGTGACGAAGAAAGATAGTTTCAGCTGTCTTGCTGAAAACTGGGCGAATATAGTATCGGGAAGGTGCCGTTTTAATATGCTGTCAGTTATTGAAAAAGTAGCACCCGGAACGCTTCATGTATTGAAGAGGCGTTACTATATCTTGAGCCATATTCAGAAATCAGCCCCCATCGGCAGACGTGCTCTGGCAGATCGACTCGGTTTTACTGAGAGAGTTCTGCGTAAAGAAGTCGAGGTCCTAAGAAATCAGGGGTTGATCAAGGCATCTACGCAGGGCATGGAATGCACACCGACAGGCATCACAGTGTTTTATCAGCTGGATGAACTGATGGGGCAGCACGTTCAGTCACAGGAAAAGGAAACCCGGTTGGCTAATGCATTAGGCATTCAACATTGCACGATCGTCATAGGCAATTCAGACAAGGATGAATCTAGTCTGATCGACATGGCAAGAGCTTCAATTGAAGTAATAGACTTTCTTCTGCCGGAAGGGCAGAGTACCGTAGCAGTTATGGGCGGGACAACGATGCTGGAAGTGGTGGAAGTCATGAGTCAGCAGATCGGTCTGCACCGGGAACTTTTATTTGTACCGGCTCGCGGAGGTCTGGGTGAATCCGTAGATATACAGGCAAATGCCATTGCTGAAAACATGGCGAGAAAGACCGGCGGTAGGAGCAGAGCCTTATATGTACCAGAACATGTGCGTATGGAAACTTACTCGCTGCTGATGAAAGAGCCGGAAATCAAAGAAACTCTGGAAATTCTGGAGAATGCCTCGCTGGTTATCTATAGCATCGGTAATGCTCTTGAAATGGCCCAGAGAAGAGGAATGGATGAAGAAACGCTCAGAGAGCTCATCGACAAAGGAGCAGTAGCTGAAGCGTTTGGAGAGTTTGTTGATCCAAAAGGAGACATCGTCTACAAATTGTCCCGCATTGGATTACAGTCCTCGAAATTACCAAGTATCCCTCATGTAGTCGCTGTTGCCGGAGGTCGTGAAAAAGCGAAGGCGATAAAGGCTCACATGAAAACTGTCCCTCCACACACATGGTTAGTGACGGATGAGGCAGCCGCAAATGAGATTTTAAATGGGGGAAACCCTTTAAAATAAAAATATATTTATTTCCTAAGGAGGAAATTAGATTATGTCAGTAAAAGTTGCAATTAATGGTTTTGGACGTATCGGTCGTTTAGCACTACGTCGTGTATTAGAAATGGATACAGAATTAGAAGTAGTCGCAATCAACGATTTAACAGACAATGACGACTTAGCTTATCTTTTGAAATATGATACAGCACAAGGTCGCTTCCCGCACGAAGTATCAGTTAAAGGTGATGCATTAGTAGTGGGCGGAAAAGAAATTAAATCATTCGCAGAAAAAGATGCAAGTCAATTACCATGGGGAGACCTTGGAATTGATATCGTACTTGAATGTACTGGATTCTACGTTTCTAAAGATAAGTCTCAAGCTCACTTAGATGCAGGAGCTAAACGTGTATTGATTTCTGCACCAGCTTCAGGCGATCTTAAAACAATCGTTTACGGTGTAAACCATGACACACTTACTTCAGACGATCAAATCGTATCTGCAGCTTCATGTACTACAAACTGTTTAGCACCAATGGTTAACGTACTGAACAACGAATTCGGAGTTGACCGTGGATTAATGAGCACTATTCACGCTTATACATCTTCTCAAGTATTGCAAGATGCACCAGGCGGACGTAAAAACCGTGCCGGAGCAGCTAACGCAATCCCAGCTTCTACGGGAGCTGCTAAAGCAGTAGGTAAAGTAATTCCAGCTGTTAACGGAAAAATTGACGGAACTGCAGTACGTATTCCAACAATTACTGGTTCAATGGTTGAGTTGTATTCTGTATTGAACAAAGAAGTAACTGTTGAAGAAGTTAATGCAGCAATGGAAAAAGCTTCATCAAGCGCTTACCTTTACACTGAAGATGAAATCGTATCTGCAGACGTAATTGGTGTGCCTGCTGGATCTATCTTTGATGCAACTCAAACTAAAATCATGGACAGCGACAACGGTCAATTAGTTAAAACTGTTGCTTGGTATGACAATGAATACGGATTTACTGGAAACATGGTTTCAACTTTAGAATACTTCGCTAGCCTTTAATATTCAGCGAATATCTAAGGATAGAAACAACTCTATTGTAAAGTAATAAATAAGCGGGGGAGCTAATACTCTACTATTTAAGAGGACACAACGATTGATGCGCAAGCAAAAAATTGGGCTGTTCAAACTGAATAAAGGGGATCGCGCTTCCCCCTTTTTTTGTGAAGTTATAGAGAAAGAGTCAACAGATTTAGTTTTCTAAACAGAAAGGTAGGACTTTACACATGGCAAAGAAGACAGTTAAAGATTTAGAATTAAGTGGCAAGAAAGTACTGGTCCGTGCTGATTTTAACGTGCCGATGAAGGACGGAAAAATTACAAACGATAACCGTATCCAGGCAGCACTGCCAACCTTACAGTACATTCTTGAACAAGGCGGAAAAGTAATCGTCTTTTCTCACTTGGGACGCGTGAAGACCGAAGAAGATAAAGCTGGTCTATCAATGAAACCTGTAGCTGAGCGTCTAGGTGAGTTACTCGGAAAAGATGTGAAGTTTGTTGCTCAAACTCGTGGAGAAGAGCTTGAAAACGCAGTAGCTGAACTAGCTGACGGTGACGTACTGATGTTTGAAAACACACGGTTTGAAGATGTTGACGGTAAGAAAGAAAGCAAAAACGATCCTGAATTAGGTAAATACTGGGCAAGCCTAGGCGACGTTTACGTTAACGATGCATTTGGTACGGCTCACCGTGCTCACGCATCAAACGTAGGTATCGCGTCAAACCTTGAATCAGCTGTCGGATTCCTGGTTGAAAAGGAAATCAACTTCATCGGTGGCGCAGTCGATGAGCCTAAGCGCCCATTCGTTGCTATTTTAGGTGGAGCAAAAGTTTCAGATAAAATCGGCGTCATCGAAAACCTTATCGCTAAAGCTGACAAAGTTCTTGTCGGTGGGGGAATGACTTATACATTCTACAAAGCTTTAGGACACGACATCGGTAATTCATTAGTTGAGGAAGATAAAGTGTCTCTAGCTAAAGAACTGATCGACAAAGCTGGAGATAAGCTTGTCCTGCCTGTTGATTCTATCGTAGCTGCAGAATTCTCTAATGATGTTGAAACTGAAATAGTTGGAGAAAACATACCTGAAGGCAAGATGGGTCTGGATATCGGACCGAAAACAGTTGAACTGTTTGAAAACGAATTGAAAGATGCGAAGACTGTTGTATGGAATGGACCAATGGGTGTGTTCGAAATGAGCAACTTCGCTCAAGGTACAATCAAAGTCTGTGAAGCACTGGCAAAACTTGAAGATGCTACAACGATCATCGGTGGCGGAGACTCTGCGACTGCTGCTCAGCAGCTTGGATTTGAAGAAGACTTCAGTCACATCTCAACAGGTGGCGGAGCTTCACTGGAATACCTTGAAGGAAAAGAACTTCCAGGTATCGCAGCTATTTCAGACAAATAATTTACTAAAAGCAAGATAAGCCGTTTTGACCTTCACAAAAATAGGGAATGACGCCTAATGAGCAAACTGCGCAATGGCTCATTCTTCATTTTTGTGCGAGGTCAGGCTTGGATTGCTGGATAATAAAAGCAAGATAAGCCGTTTTGAACAGATGAGCAGAGTGACTGATCTGAGCATTGACGGTGAGTGATTCAAAAGGTAAGAAACATTCCCTGAACTACACAAGAGAAAGAAGGACGATAGAATGCGTAAACCAATTATCGCTGGTAACTGGAAAATGAACAAGACATCGACTGAAGCGGCAACGTTCATCGATGCTGTTAAAGGAAACATCCCTTCAGCAGACAAAGTAGATGCTGTAATAGGCGCACCAAGTCTATTTCTTCAAAGCCTGATCGATTTAACAGTAGATACTGAACTTAAGATCGCTGCACAGAACTGTCACTTTGAAGACGAAGGTGCATTTACAGGCGAAATCAGCCCTAAAGCGCTTGAAGATATCGGGGTGGCTTATGTGATCATCGGTCACTCAGAACGTCGTGAATTGTTCCATGAAACGGATGAAGACATCAACAAAAAAGCACATGCAGTAATCCGCCACAACATGGTACCAATCATCTGTGTGGGTGAAACACTTGAGCAAAAAGAAGCAGGACAGACTAACGACCTGGTTTCCGGTCAAGTAGAAGCAGCTCTTAAAGGCTTAAGCGCTGACCAGGTAAGCAATCTAGTTATTGCCTATGAGCCAATCTGGGCTATCGGTACAGGTAAAACAGCGACAGCTGAAGATGCTAACGATACGATTTCAGTTGTTCGTCGTACTGTAGCTGACTTGTATTCACAAGATGTAGCAGATGCTGTTCGTATCCAGTACGGTGGATCAGTAAAACCTGCAAACATTAAAGAATTAATGGCACAACCGGATATCGATGGTGCATTAGTTGGTGGAGCAAGCCTGGAAGCAGATTCTTTCCTGCAATTACTGGAGGCGGCTGAATAAATGAGCAAAGCACCTGTAGCCATCATTATCCTTGATGGATTCGGATGGAGAGAAGAAGAATACGGCAATGCTGTAGCACAAGCCAAAAAACCAAATTTTGACCGTTACTGGAATGACTATCCGCATAACACGATGCAGGCTTCAGGGCTTGCTGTCGGACTGCCGGAAGGTCAGATGGGTAACTCGGAAGTTGGACATACCAACATCGGAGCCGGACGTGTGGTCTACCAAAGCATCACACGTATCGACAAGGCGATTGAAGACGGTGAATTCGAAACGAATGAAGCCTTCAATGGTGCGATCAATCATGTAAAAGATAACGATTCTGCGCTGCATCTGTTCGGTCTAGTATCGGACGGGGGCGTTCACAGTCACCAGCGTCATTTGACTGCTCTAATTGAAGCAGCTAAGAACAAAGGAGTCGACAAAGTGTACATTCATGCATTCACTGATGGACGTGACGTTGCTCCAGATTCAGCTGCCCGCTTCATCGATGAGCTCCAGACAATCGTTAACGATTTAGGAGTCGGTGAAATCGCAACAATTTCTGGTCGTTTTTATGCAATGGATAGAGATACACGCTGGCCACGTGTCAAACGTGCTTATGACGCGATCTTCCACGGAGAAGGTGTGAAAGCGACTGATCCGGTAGAAGCCGTTAAAGCCAGTTACGCTAACGATACAATGGACGAGTTCATTGAACCAATCGTTATTGAAAAGGACGGCAAACCTGTTGCGACAGTAAACGATAATGATGCGATTCTATTCTTCAATTTCCGACCTGACCGTGCGATTCAATTGTCCCGTGCGATTACAGAACCGGACTTTGACGAATTTGACCGCGGAAACGTGCCGTCAAACGTTAAATTCGTGACGTTCACGCAGTATACTGCCGATATGGAAGGCGACATCATGTTCCCGCCGGTATTCCTGAAAAACGTGATCGGACAAGTATTGTCTGATAATGGGTTGAATCAGCTGCGAATTGCTGAAACGGAAAAATACCCGCACGTAACATTCTTCATGAATGGCGGAACAAATGATGAGTTCCCAGGAGAGAAACGCATCCTGATTCCATCTCCAAAAGTGGAAACATATGACTTGAAACCTGAAATGAGTGCCTTTGAAGTCACAGATGCACTGGTTGAAGACATCAAGAACGACAAGCATGATGCCATCATCCTGAACTATGCCAACCCGGATATGGTTGGACACTCAGGTATGCTGGATAAAACGATCGAAGCGATCGAAGCTGTAGATGAGAACCTCGGCCGAGTAGTGGATCTGATCCATGAAAAAGGCGGTACAGCAATCATCTTTGCGGATCACGGGAATGCAGATACTGAACTGACTCCTGAAGGAAATCCTCATACAGCGCACACGACAGTACCTGTTCCAGTCATCGTTACGAAAAAAGGTGTCACTTTAAGAGGCGACGGTAAACTAGCTGATGTGGCTCCAACGATGCTTGATCTTTTAGGTATTGATAAACCGGAAGAAATGACTGGCGAAAGCCTGATCCAGAAATAACTTGCTGATTTTAACCTGTTCTTTTATTAGGACATTTAAAATAAATTAACCAACCCTTTTCCAGGAAATGGAAGAGGAAAATTAAAGGAGAGAAAATAAATGCCATTTATTACAGACGTTATCGCACGCGAAGTTCTTGATTCACGTGGTAACCCAACAATCGAAGTAGAAGTCATCACAGAATCAGGCGCATTCGGCCGCGGTATGGTTCCTTCAGGAGCTTCAACTGGTGAGCACGAAGCCGTTGAACTACGTGACGGAGACAAAGACCGTTACCTTGGTAAAGGTGTCACTAAAGCTGTGGACAACGTAAACGAAACGATCGCTGACGCAATCATCGGTATGGACGTACGTGACCAGATGGGAATCGACAAAGCGTTGATCGAACTGGACGGTACACCAAACAAAGGTAAACTGGGAGCTAACGCAATCTTAGGCGTATCTATAGCTGTTGCACGTGCTGCTGCAGACTACCTTGACCTTCCACTATACCGTTACCTTGGAGGAACAAACACTAAAGTATTGCCAACTCCAATGATGAACATCGTTAACGGTGGATCTCACTCTGACGCGCCTATCGCATTCCAAGAGTTCATGGTCCTACCAGTTGGCGCACCAACATTCAAAGAAGCTTTACGTTGGGGAGCAGAAATCTTCCACGCACTTAAAGCGATCCTTAAAGACCGTGGTCTTGAAACATCTGTTGGTGACGAAGGTGGATTTGCTCCTAAGTTCGAAGGAACTGAAGACGGAGTAGAAACAATTCTTGAAGCTATCAAGAAAGTTGGACTTGAGCCTGGTAAAGACGTATTCCTAGGATTCGACTGTGCAGCTTCTGAGTTCTACGAAGACGGCGTATATAACTATGCTAAATTCGAAGGCGAAAACGGTGCAAAACGTAACGCTGAAGAACAAGTAGACTACCTTGAAGAATTAGTAAACAAATACCCAATCATCTCAATCGAAGATGGTATGGACGAAAACGACTGGGATGGATGGAAACTATTAACTGAACGCTTAGGCGACAAAGTTCAATTAGTTGGTGACGACTTATTCGTTACAAACACTGAAATCCTTAAACGTGGTATCGACAACGATACAGCGAACTCTATCTTAATCAAAGTTAACCAAATTGGTACATTGACTGAAACATTCAATGCGATCGAAATGGCTAAAAAAGCTGGATACACGGCTGTTATCTCTCACCGTTCTGGTGAAACTGAAGATGCAACAATTTCTGACATCTCAGTAGCACTTAATGCTGGACAAATCAAAACTGGTTCACTTTCACGTACTGACCGTATTGCAAAATACAACCAGTTACTAAGAATCGAAGATCAATTAGGCGATCTAGCTGTTTACGAAGGTATTGACGCTTTCTACAACTTAGCTGACAAATAATCAGATCAAAAAAAGACGCTGGAGGGCTTATCCCTTCAGCGTTTTTACATATGATAGACATCGCATCTATAGAACGAACGTCACTAATTCACGACCATGAGTCAGCTCAAGCATACTGATCTGACATAATAGGTACTGGAAAACATGAGTGGGATGTGTTATATTATAAAATAGGAGATTTGTAAGAAGGAGGTCTATACTCATGTATGAAATTCTGTTAACGGCTATGCTTATCTTATCTGTATTCATTATCATTGTTATTGCCATGCAACCGACAAAAACTCAAAGTGCATCCAATGCCTTCATGGGCGGAGCAAGTCAATTATTCGGTAAACAAAAAGCCAGAGGATTCGAAGCAGTACTGATTAAGACAACAGTCGTCAGTCTGATTTTATTCTTCGTTCTGTCCTTCTTATTGACACGATTCTTTTAACGTAATTCCGAAAGAAGTCTCCCACTTCTAAGCGTATGGGTGCGAAGCACCAGTGAAAGTGGGAGATGAATTTCGGTCAAGCGATAGCTTGAAGTGGTTAATGTCATTCTCATTTGGTATACTTTATATATAGACGATAACCAAGTCTATATAGGCGACAACCAAGCCTACTGAGTATTCCTTGGCGTTAGCCAAGTAAAAGAAAACCTATGAGGCAGGGACTGCCTTTTGAGCCTACCCATATCCGATTCCTCTGTCTGCATGAAACCTGTGCAGACAAGAATGGAGTTCGTAGGAAGCCCCCACTTCAAAATCCGGAGGATTTAAGTGGTGGGTAGTTCACGTTGAAATGAATGTGAATCTTAAGTACTCCTGTTAACTGTCTTCTCAGTAAGCACTCTGCTTATTGGATACGGGTTAGAAGGAGTGCTTTTTTATTGCCTCTAAAGCTTTTCTTATTGTGTCTTGGTACAAAAATGTGTCAAATTAGGGTAGAATGAAGAAGAGACTTAAGGAGGATATTATGAAAGATAAATCATTATTTTACGAAAGTGGAAAACGAGCAGTTCTGCTCTTTCATGCGTTCACTAGTAACCCGAAAGACATGCTGAGTCTGGGACGTGCGCTGGAGCGGGCAGACTACACTGTCTATGCTCCAGTATTTTCAGGTCATGGGACTAATGATCCCGATGACTTGTTTGACTATTCGATCAAGGACTGGGTTCAGGACGGGAAGGATGCGCTGGCCTTTCTTAAGGACAAAGGCTACGACGAGGTGGCAGTCATGGGCTTGTCTCTGGGTGGAATCGTAGCGACTGATCTCCTGCTTAACGAGGACGTCATAGGCGGTGGGACGTTTGCTTCTCCGGTCGTATCTGAATATGATACAAACGTGCCCGAGCATTTCATGATCTGGTATGAACATATGAAGGAGCAGGCGGGCTATTCGAAAGAAGAAATTGCAGGATTGAAAACTTCAGCTGAAGTTAAAGTCCAGGCCATACTTGATGGGGTCCGTGCGCATGTCGCTGAAATGGAGAAAGAGTATGACCAGTTAAATAAAAAAATATTTATAGCACAGGGTGGACAAGACGAAATGATCAATGATCAGTCTGCAGTCAAATTTAAAGATGCCCTGGTCAATGCGGATGTCGATTTTCATTTTTATGAAGACGCGCCGCATGTACTGACAACAGGAAAGATCGGAAAAGACGTACAGATCGATGTACTGACTTATCTGTCTTCCTTAGAATGGAGTGATTAAATGAGTTCTGAAAAAGACAAGGAATTAGCAAGAAAAGAACTGAAGAAACAGATCCTGAAATTTATGAATGACCAGGACGGCCAGTCAGTTGAAGTCAATGAAATCAGTGAAGGGCTGGGTCGTTCAGGATCCAATGCCTTCAAGGAACTGGTACAGGCTATTGCTGAACTGGAAAGAGAAGAAAAAATCGTCCTGCTTGCAAGCGGAAAATTCAAACTGAAACAGGCTTCTTCTGCTATGCAGGGACGCTTTAGTGGAAACGATAGAGGATTCGGATTCGTCACGATTGAAGAATACGAGTCAGATATCTTTATTCCACCAACCGAAACGAATTCTGCATTGAATGGCGATCTGGTCAAAGTAGAAGTGACTCAAGAAGCGATGCCGTGGAAAGATAAAGGGCCAGCTGGGAAAGTCGTTGAAATTATTGAACGGGGGACCACCGTCGTCTTTGGTGAATTCCAGCCTTATACGGATGACGAAGTGAAAGAATTAGGCCTGTATGGCTTCATTACCCCTCACAACCAGAAACTGCCGAGTGTTCTAGTCAAGATTGAAGCAAAAGGGATTCGCCCGGTCGAGGGAAGCATTGTTCAAGTTGAACTGACCGAGTATGCCGATACTGCCGGAGGATCTGATCTGAAGGGGATTGTCACCAATACTATCGGACATAAAGATGAGCCGGGTATTGAAATCCTGACAATTGTGCATAAGTATAATATCCCATCAGAATTCCCAGAAGATGTGCTTGAAGAAGCAGAATCCGTACCGGATACGATTTCTGAAGAAGACACCGATGGAAGAAAAGACCTCCGCGATGAAATGATCATTACGATTGACGGAGCAGATGCGAAAGACTTGGATGATGCGATCCAAGTGAAGAAGCTGGACAATGGGAACTACTATCTAGGCGTCCATATTGCAGATGTCAGCCATTACGTCACAGAAGGCAACCCGATGGACAGAGAAGCCTTTGAACGTGGAACCAGTGTGTACTTGACCGACCGCGTTATCCCTATGCTTCCGCAGCGACTATCAAACGGTATTTGCTCTCTTCACCCAAATGTCGACCGTCTGACACTGAGCTGTGAGATGGAAATCGATAAGAATGGATCAGTTGTAGACTATACGATATCTTCCAGTATTATCAACTCGCATTACCGGATGACGTATGAAGCGGTCAATGAGATTCTTATGGATAAGGATACTCATCGCAGAGAGGAATACTCTGAAATCGTGGATATGCTTGAACAGATGGAAGACCTGCATAACATTCTCGAAAAAAGAAGAGAACAAAGAGGGTCCATCGACTTTGATACTCGCGAAGCAAAAATCGAAGTCGATCCTCAGGGGATGCCAGTCGATATACTGCTTAGAGAACGAGGTGTCGGTGAACGTCTGATCGAATCGTTCATGCTTTCTGCGAATGAAACGGTATCTGAGCATTTTGCCAAACAGCACCTGCCGATCCTCTACCGTGTCCATGATCGTCCTGACGAAGGAAAAATGCAGCGATTCATCGAATTTGTTTCCAGCTTCGGAATCAATGTAAAGGCAACGAAAGAAAATATCAGTCCAAAACTGCTTCAGGATGTTCTGGACAAGGTAAAAGGTAAGCCTGAAGAAGGCGTCATCAGCCTGCTGCTCCTAAGATCCATGCAGCAGGCAAAGTATGATGTCGAACCGATTGGTCACTACGGTCTTGCCGCAGACTACTATTCGCACTTCACCTCACCGATCAGACGTTACCCTGACCTGATCCTGCACCGTCTGATTCATTACTATACCGAAGTGGATAAATCAGACAAAGCGAAGAAACGCTGGCAGGAATTGTTGCCTGAAATCGCTGAACACAGCTCTGTTACTGAAAGACGCGCAGTAGATGCTGAACGTGAAACAGATGAACTGAAGAAAGCTGAATACATGCAGAGCAAGATGGGCGAAATCTTTGAGGGTGTCGTTACTTCTGTGACTAATTTTGGAATGTTCGTCCAGTTGGCCAATTCGGTCGAAGGACTGGTTCATATCTCGAATATGAATGATGACTACTATGAATTTAACGATCGGGATATGCTGATGATTGGGACTCGTTCCGGAAAAGTGTACCGAATCGGGGAAGCTGTCAAGGTGAAAGTCATCGGAGCCGACACAGATAATTATCAGATCGATTTTCAGCTTGAAGAAGATGAATCGAAGAAACCTGATGAATCGCGTAGAGTCAGACGCCGTAAGAAACAGGACAGTTCTAAAAAAGGAAGAGGTCCACGCCGCGGCTCAAAAGATGACAAAAGTAAGAACGATAAAGATAAAGGCAAAGGTCGGTTTAAAGGAAGAAGAAAGACCAAGAAGCCTGGAAAAAAACGTAAATGATAGAGGGGGATTTACATGCCCAAAGGAGAAGGCAAGTTAATTGCCCAGAATAGAAAAGCCCGTTACGAGTACACGATTCTCGAAACGATCGAAGCTGGCATTGTGCTTAAAGGGACGGAAATCAAGTCCATCCGTGCCGGCCGGATCAACTTGAAAGACGGTTATGCCAGTATTAGAGATGGTGAAATCTGGCTGTATAATGTCCACATTGCACCATTTGAACAGGGGAATCAGTTTAATCATGACCCGGTACGTCCACGTAAACTGCTGATGAAGAAAAAAGAGATCGACAGTCTGTATGGAGAAGTCAAACAGGGCGGGAACACACTGGTTCCGCTTAAAGTCTACATCAAGAACGGTTTTGCCAAAGTACTGATCGGCCTGGCCAAAGGGAAGAAACAGTATGACAAACGTGAGACCATCAAGCGACGTGAACAGGACCGTCAGATGAGACGGGCAATAAAAGATAACTACTGATTTAAGATTAAAGCATCGGAACAGATCGGAAACCCGGCTGGTCTGATGCTTTTCTTGATTCAGATAAACAATGGCGTCTACGTGGAAAAGCAGGGCTAGCTGTCGATTATCCTAAAGACGTCTGTTAGAATAGATAGAGAGAGAAAAAGAAAGCGAGGAGCTAGTATGGCTGAAAAAGGGGTAACAATTTATTTTGTCCGACATGGCGAAACGTACTTCAATTATTATGGACGCATGCAGGGATGGAGCAACACACCATTGACCGACCACGGAAAAGAGGATGTCAGACGATGTGGACGTGGCCTGAAAGATGTCACGTTTGATGCAGTCTACACAAGTGATCTGTCCCGGACCCAGGAAACAGCTTCCATCATTCTGGAAGAGAATGGGCAGGTAGATAAAATGGACATGGTTCAGATGCCGGAATTCCGAGAAGTTTTCTTCGGGTCGATGGAAGGCATGTACGGTTCGGATGCTTACGATAAAGTTAGAGATTATCTGGGATACGACACATCAAAAGAAATGTTCAGAAATACAGATGTACCTGAACGGATGAATGCCTTCCGTGCGGTTGATCCGGAAAAGCATGCCGAAGACTTTATGATGTTCTGGTCACGCGTTGAGCAGGGACTGATCAAACTGATCGACAAGCACCGTGATTCAGGAGAAACCATTCTTTTAGTTGCACACGGTGGAACGATCCGGTACATCCTAGAGAATCTCATTCCGGATCTCACACGACCTAAATCATTACTTAATGCCAGTGTGTCTGTCGCCAGATATGAAGACGGACTATATCATCTTGAAAAATACAACGATGTCTCTCATTTTAGGGACGGAGCAGAATAATCAAAGAACAAAATGTGGTCATTTTCCTCTTTGTTGCAGACCTGCTATAACAGGCTTGCGACAAAGAGGATTTTTTGTAGATACATCCGTTACGAGTTTATCATCAAATTTTCATGAAAAACAATTGAAAATCTAATGAAATAACCTACACCGTGGATCAACTCAAAGAAAAGGGGAGATTTGATGGATACAATGGAAAAGGAAACATTCAAGACTTTCAGCAATAAAGTACTGACGGGAACAGCGAGTGGAATTGTCATTGGACTGATTCCTGATGCCATACTAAGCGGTATCTTTGAAGCTCTTACACCATACAGCACTATTTTCAGCTCCCTTTCTGCTGTAGTAGGCACGATGCAGTTTCTTACAGCAGCAATGATCGGTGTCCTGGTAGCGAACCAGTTTAAACTGAATGCGGTCCAAAGTGTCATTGTGGGAGCCGCCACTTATCTCGGATCTGGAGCGTACAGTGTATCTGAAGCCGGCATTACGCTTGTAGGCATAGGCGATCTGGTAAATATTATGCTGACGGCGGGCTTTGCAGTTTACCTGACCAGGAAACTGAATGACCGTTTAGGATCAATGATTCTTATTCTCCTGCCGATTATAGTAGGAGTCGGATAGGGTACTGTTGGACTGATGATGCTCCCTTATGTATCATCAGTTACCTCAATGATTGGACATATACTTAACAGCTTTACGATTCTTCAACCACTCCTGATGACTATATTGATTGCCATAGCCTTTTCCATCCTGATTATTTCACCTGTCTCAACGGTTGCCATAGCCATAGCCATCGGGATCAGCGGCCTAGGAGCAGGAGCTGCAGCTATAGGAGTGACCGCTTGTACAGCTGTTCTAGTCATCGGATCTAAAGAAGTCAACCAGAAAGGAACGACACTGGCTATCTTGCTCGGTGCCATGAAAATGATGATGCCGAATCTTGTCAGACATCCGAAGCTACTGATTCCGGTTATATTAAATGCAATATTGTCCAGTATGAGTGTGTATGTATTTAACATCCAAGGGGCTCCGCAGACAGCGGGCTTCGGTATTGTAGGGCTAGTTGGGCCGATTCAGGCACTGGAAACTGGTACAGGACTGCTCCCGGTTTTCATTACAGAACTATCAAGCGTGAAAGCCCACGGTTTTAATCGTGGGATGAGAGCTAAATTGAGATAAATGTCTGATTGTTTTGTCTTCTTTTTCTTTTAAAAATAGGTGTACCTTTCTATAGCCTTTCCGTTGACGGAGTGATATACTAAAGTTAACAAAAAAAGAACACACGTTTGTATTCGTGATAGAGGTGAAGCGAGTGAAAAAAGAACAGACACAGTCCTGTGTTAAAGTGCTCAAAGTGAAATTAAAGCCGACTAAAGAACAAGCAGCTGAATTGACCCGGCTATCCAAAGAGTATATTTATCACGCCAACCAGCTTGTCCAGAAGGCTGTATCAGATGGCCGCTTTCCAACAGTCACTTCCAGACACATTGAGACGTCTATTCCTTCGGTAGTCAAAAATGAACTTATCCGGTATGCTAAGTCCAAATATGCTGAACACGGAAACTGTGTGTTCAAAAAACGAACAGTCTCATGGAACAATCAGAACTATACGGTCACTCCAAATCATCTCGCTTTTCCTATTATGCAAAAGGGCAAATCAATGAAAACGGCTATTAAAGCTGTGCTAACAAGTGATCAGTTTGACCTGTTATCTCAGTCAAAACGGGGAGCGATGCGTATCACCAAAAAAGGCTACCATTGGATAGCTCAGATTGCTTATCACGTTTTGCCGTCTGAGACGACAGGAACAGACATCTTAGGCATCGATCTAGGTATTCTGTGTCCAGCTGTCGGTGTCGTGGCTTCCAGCGGTCAAACAGCTTTCTTCGGAAACGGACGAGCAAACAAAGTTATTCGCCGAAAGTATAAGAAGCTCAGACGGGAGTTAGGGCAGAAAAAGAAACTGAACGCTATTCGGACACTCAATGATAAAGAAGCGAGAATCATGCAGGATATTAATCATAAGATTGCCAGACACATAGTACGGTTTGCGAGAGACACGAACTGTGGCACCATCCATCTGGAGAATCTTTCCGGCATTCGCCGGACCTCAAGACAAAGAGGAAAACACACAGCGATTCTGCATAACTGGACATTCGCTCAACTAACAGACTTCATTGAATATAAAGCAAGAGAAATCGGTATCGTTGTTAAAAAGGTCAATCCAGAGTATACCTCTCAGACTTGCCCGACATGTAAGGCCAGAAATAAAGTAACCGACCGAATGTATCAGTGCGGGTGCGGCTACCGGGGGCATCGGGATAGAGTAGGAGCTCTGAATATCGCCCAAACAACCTAACTCATATGGTCACAGTATGAGTGCCCATGGAGCTATAGGCTCTGCCATGGGAGGGGTGATGGCACACCCTTAAACTTAAGGCTTGAACAAAACAGAAATGGCCTGCGTTCGACAAAGCACTTAAGAATCCCACTGCTTTAGCTGTGGGAGTGTCAACAGCAGCTAACTAGTAGAAGGGGATAAGATTGATGAATATAGCAATTGCAGGATCGGGGGCGCTTGGATGCGGATTCGGATATATGCTTCAGAAAAATGGACAAAACGTGACGCTTCTAGATTATTGGGAAGACCACATTGAAGCAATCAGAAATAATGGACTGACTGTTTCAGTAAATGGGGTAAAAGGGACACTTCCAATGACTATTGCCAGGCCGGAAGAAGTATCAGGTGAAATGGATGTTATCTTTGTATTCACGAAGGCGATGGGATTGGAGAAGATGATGACTCAAATCAATCATCTCATCGGTACAAAAACTAAAATTGTCTGTCTGTTGAATGGATTAGGACACCTTAAAACTCTTGAAGCATTTGTCGACAGACGAAATATAATAATGGGAACGACTGTCTGGACGGCTGGGATTATTGCCCCAGGTGAAACACAGCTGAACGGGAATGGCCCAGTTGAACTGCAGAACAGCCATCCTGAAGAGGAAGAAGCCGCACGTGTCATAGTCAATATACTCAAGGACAGCGGCCTTTTCGGAGAATACAGCAAGAATGTCAAGTACACGACTTGGAGAAAAGCGTGCATCAACGGCACGATGAATGCCCTGTGTGCACTGCTGGATGCATCGATCGATCAGCTGTTTAAATCGGCGTCTATCGATTCCTTGCTCAACGGAATCGTTGACGAATTCGCAGCTGTGGCAAAAGCTCAAGATGATATCGAAATCGACAGAGATGAAATGATTCACTACCTTAAAGAAGTGGCATCTCGTCTGGGATCGCACTACCCGTCGATGCATCAGGATCTCTTCAACCGACGTCCGACAGAAATTGATTATCTGAACGGTGCAGTAGTGGAGGCAGCCGAAAAGTACGGAATAGAAGCTCCCCATTGCCGCCGAATGACAGATCTGATTCATGCAAAAGAAGCTGTTCTTGGGATTGAAACAGGCAGATAAAGTGTGCAGATCAGTCGGTCTGATCACGTAGCAACTTACGAAAAGAAAGCGAACGGACTTTCTTTTTACACCGGATTATGGTATACTATTAGCAGAGCACGAGAGACAGCTCTATATTGTAACGGGGTTGTTACGGATTCGACAGGCACAGATTGAGCTTGAGTTGCGTTTCGCAGGTGACGGCTGCGTACCAACGTCACAGTTAAATTAACTGCAAACAATAACAACAATTCTTACGCTTTAGCTGCGTAAAAACAGCTTAGCGTGATCCGACCGGCATCGCCCATGTGCTCGGCACCGGGTCCTATAATAAGTGGGATACGTCTATTCTTTCCGTCTGTAAGAATAGAAAGAGATTAACAGACTAGCGGCGCATGATGCCTGTTTTACGGCTAATGCTTAGCGAAATCCAAGTAGTAAAACTATGAACGTAGATACTTGAGTGCCAATGTGCCTGGACAGGGGTTCGACTCCCCTCAACTCCATTTTAGATACAAAGCTCCACTAGGGAATTTCTTATTCCTAAACTGGACCCCATGTCAAGGACAGTTTGATAAAAACCCCTTATAATTTATTATCGCTCCTTCTATGATAACGTCATAGGAGGAGCGATAATACGTTTAAGCCTGGATCAATACTTAGATTTTGG